>CALKGG010000065.1 GCA_938084885.1 uncultured Acidimicrobiales bacterium | reverse complement strand
CATATGCGCAGGGTAGTGCCGTCGGCCCAACACGACTCGCGGAAAAACTGTGCAGCCGATTAGTCGCAAATTCTGATTTGCGTACTAGGTTCCAGATTATAAAGCCGGCTCCGAGACCTTCCCGCCGTTCGACGATGCGGTCTCGACTGTCGGTGACCTTCGTTCGTTGTTCATCGAAGAGAAGGACGCCGTCTACGCACTACCGAGCTGGATGGCGCGTGACGACAAGGTTCTGCTGTTCGGTCGAACTCCGGTTGTGACGGAGGGCTTCGTCGAGCGATGGCGTCAGACAGCGATCTCTCAAGAGCTCCGGGAGAACAATTTCGAGCACGACATTCAATTCCGGCCCAATGCGGGGATCGGCCTCAATCGCGACTACCGATGGGTCGATGTCGAGTAGGTCGAGTTGAGGGGCCTCTCACCGAGGGTGATTCGCGTCCTGCTCATTGTTGGGGTGGTGGCGGCGTTTGTCCTTCGCTACCTGAGAACCCAACTCTGAGGTCGAGCTAGTTCCATATGCGCAGGGTAGTGCCATCGGCGACGGCTACTGCTGCCCGTCCCGAGGACGGTTCTTGCGTGGCGATGTTCGACGTGAGGCCGAAGGTGAGTTCTCGTTCGCCAATGATGCTCCAGCCTTGGAGCGCTGCGTCGAGATCGTCGGTTCGGGTCATGGCGACGATGGCACCTCGGTTCGCAGTGGCGACGAGGACGTCGGGAAAGGTGTCGGTATCGAGGTCGAGCGCGATACCCATGGACAGATTGCGAGCGCCGATCACATGCGAGGTGTAGTTCGGGTCGGACGCTGCGACCTGCACCAGACTGATCTCGCCCTCTTCGCTCACGACCTGGCGGAAGGCTTGCACGGTGCCGCCGATGTGCGGCGTACGCACGTCGATGATCTCGACTTCGCCTTCGGGCCCAAATGCTCCCGCCGCGAGCTGGTTGCGCCAGCGATTGCCCTGGCCGATCGGTTCCGATTCGCCCGCCGACGTGCCATCGAGCTCGAAGGCAGCGAGCCGAGCACCAGCGTCGCTGTTGCTGATCGTGACGAGAATCTCCATGAGGCCGTCGCTGTCGATGTCGACGAGCATGGGGGAGAGGCCCTCGATCACGTCGGGCTCGGCAATGTCGATGCGGCCTCGCTCGCCGGTGCAGGTGTCGACCCATTCGATAGCTGCGGCTTCGAGCGAGTCACCGAGCACGCCATGCGGATAGAAATCGGTCGGTGTGCTGAGCGCCGCTGCGATCGACTCGCCGACCACGACCCGACCATCGTCGAGCGGAGTAGTGAACAGCTCGTGATAACGAAACGGCGAGTGCGGATTGCCATCGGCATCGAGCTCAGGAGGAACTGCGGCCGGAGTTGGCGCTGTGGTGACGACACCGTCGGCGGAGACCCGGACGGCCGAGCCACGGTCGAGTACCACGTACCAGCCGCCCGTCGAGCTTGGATCTGCGGTAACCCAAATGCCGTTGTCGGGGAGCTCGACTTCGATCTCGTCGATCTCGTTGAAATTCAGTGAACCAGGAGCGATCCTGTTACCGCTGGACGTGATGTCGACACGTGAGCCAGCAATGACCGACTCAGCCGAACAAAGCTCGGGGAAGAAAACCTCATCGTCAGATCCATCGCCAGATCCAGTCTCCGGGGATTCGGTGGCGGCGCTCTCAGCCTCGGCTGTAGAAGAACCAGCGTCGACCTCGTTTGGTGCGGTCGTGTTGGTACTCGCTTCGTCTAACTCCAACGACTGTTCGCCAGCCTGACTCTCGGTCTCTGGAAGGGTTACTGACGAGGTGCACGCTGACGCAAGGAGCGCGACAATACCTACCGCGGAGCGAAAAGATCTCCGCTGCGGACTACTCGTCGCCGTGATCGTCATCTTCAGCGTGATCGTCCTCGGCATGGTCATCATCGGCATGGTCATCATCGCCGTGATCGTCGCCGGCATGGTCATCATCGCCGTGATCGTCCTCGGCATGAATCTTGCTGACCGAATCCTCAAATGAAACAGCTGTCGCTGCGCTAAACCCCGTCAGGATCAAAAGCACGAAAAGAAAACCGGTGATCGTTGCAGCACGACCGAGCTTTGGTGCCTCTTCTACAGGTGCGCTTCCGGCCATTTCGATCTCCTCAGTACGTATTCGGGGGGCGCTTCATAACGCCAAACGACTCCCTCCACGGTACAGCCACTTCGCAACGACGAACCGTCACCACTGCTGTTGACACCAGAGTTAATGACCAGTCCTACGAGTTGTTTTCGGGAAGATACGCAGCCCGTGCGCCGCCCTGCCAATCCTCGAACTCTGGATTATCCGACAACTGCCCAAACACTCGCAGTTGAGGGGTTTCACGAAGCGACCGCTTCATCTCAGCAAAGCCCGGATATGCCGCAAGGGTCGTAACGGCATTCCACAACGGAACCGCGTCCTCGTCACTAGGCACTCGACTGATCACCGGTCCAAAGAACGAGAGCCCATCAGGCGGTTGGAACGTGATGATTGGCGTACCGACATCGCGTCCGGTGCGCGAGAGGGCCAGCTCCGTTTCGGTTTCAATGATCGCGTCCCACGCCGTGTCATCGGCAGCCGCCGCAAAATGTGTTGGCAATCCGGCCTGCTCGAGCGCTGTTTCGATCATCGGAATCGTGCCGAGGGCAAGTCGGTACTCCTCGTTCGGCTCCGCATCGAACGTCGAACCAGAAAGCGCTGCATACAGCGGACCGATCACTTCGCTGCCCATCTCGTCTCGCACCGCCGCACATACCCGCAGCATCCGAAGGCCAGCGGTGTGACCGTGCTCATACTCGGGAGGGAACTCAGTTGCGTAGTCCTTGTCCTTGTTCAGAATCCGCAACGCAATACATCGCCATTCCACGCTGTACTCGGTTTGCTCTTGCACTTTTTCGATCCACCGAGAGGTGATCCAGGCAAACGGGCAGACGGGGTCGAAGAAAAACTCGATATCAGCAGTGGCCATATCCAGTTCTATCAGAGTGCACCCCTGGGCTACACAGTCTCGGACTGCGCTACACAGTCTCCGACTGGGCTGCCACGAGCTGGCTATACAGCCGAGCCTCATCTTCAGCCGGTGGCATGTCATCGTGATCGAGCAGCGCGGCGAGGCGAACCATTGCACTCGATGCCATCGCAAACGACCGACGTTGGCCCTTGTCCTTCAAATTCGCTCGAGCAGCCTTTTGCTGCTTTGGGTCGAGCAGCAGAGAAACCTGCTGCGGACTCATGTTGTAGCGAGACGCAAGAAAAGGAATCAGCTGCTGATACCGGCGCTGATCTCGCCGACGCAACGACGTGATCCCAATGGCGCTCGCCACAAACAACCCAACAAACAACAAAATCGCCACACCGATAATGACCACACCGCCATCGTTGGCTTCGCTAAGGGTCAGCGATCCATTCCACGCCGCGTGCAGCACCATGGCAAGTACGAGACCCCACACACCAGACCAGATCGACGAGCGGGAACGAACAGCCAAACCAATCGCAAGGCCAGTCCACATCGTGAACAACGGATGCGCGAACGGCGTGAACAACGCACGACCCACGAACACCTCGACGAGCATGTCATCTTGAAGAGCAAACTGGAAGAAGTTCATGTTCTCGATCATGGCGAAGCCCAACGCCGACCAACCGGCGTACACAATGCCGTCCATTGGACCGTCGACTTCCTTGCGCCTCACCATCCATACCACCGCGAGACCCTTGGTGATCTCCTCGATGATGGGCGCCGAGGCCACCGCAGCAACCGCGTCACCGAACCCAATGGCGACGGTGGTATTGACAATGACCGAGATCGTCCCGGCAACGAACGCTCCCCACAGGAACGTGTGGATCTTCGATGACCACGGCTCAGGTTCGATCCGATCGATCCACAACAGCACCGGCATCACGATCAACAGCGGGACCAATCCAAGGCCAAAGGCCGGCGTCGCAACGAGTAGCACCCAGATCATGAACCCCAAACTCGGGAGAGCAGTGAGCACCACGGGCCAGCTAAGAAATGCGGGGAGAAACGGCTTCTTCGCAGGTTCGACAACGACGAGATCCGTCGCTTGTGGGATCGGGGTACTGCCGCCAGTGCCAGGAGGTGGTGGTGCCTGCACGGCCGCGGGCGCTGGGCCGTGGACGTGGCCAGTCCACGTGTGGCCGTCGTACCAACGCCATGCCGCCTGCTTCCAGGGATCCGCATACCAGCCAGCCGGTGACCCGGTAGGAGGAGGAATAGCCGCCGGTGGAGGCGAATTCTGCGCGCCCGCAGGCCCAACATTGAAACTCACACCCCCAGTGTGGCCGCGATGCCTCTCGCACGCTCAAGCCACCCGCCCAATACTTCCCCCAAACAGATTTCTTGGGTGGGGGATGTGGTCTAGGCGCCTTTGAGAAATTTCGAGATTCTGTAAGCCACTTTGGCTTGCTTTTCTGTCGCAAACTCGCGTTCGTCAGCCGCATTGAGGATGCTGCGACTGCTGCGCACGCCTAACCATCGAAAAGGCTCCGGCTCCCAATCGCGACACGTGTGTCCTACCCACGGATAGGTCGTGCGCTCGGTGTCCTCGCCCCGAATCAGATCGGCCATAGTGCGCCCGGCAAGGTTCGCAGCGGCGACACCTTCACCGACATAGCCACCAAGGACGCCAGCACCGCTCGCACGATCAAACCGCAAGCTAGGAACCCAGTCGCGGGGAATACCGAGCACACCACCCCAACGATGAGTAAATGTCACGTCACGTAGGACCGGAAGCATCTCGATGAGCGTTTGGCGGATCAGCGAATGCGACCCGTCGTGGAGCTCTCCGCCACGGGTAATGGCCGACCCCCACAGATACGGCACCCCGCGGCCACCAAATGCCAAACGATTATCTTCGGTTCGTTGACCGTAGATGACCATGAACCGATCGTCAGAAAACGTGGGTCGACCCGCGAGGCCAATCTCGTCAAACATCGATTCGGGAAGTGGTTCGGTCGCCACCATCAACGAATACACCGGGAGCAGCTTTCGCTTGGCGCCCTCGAGATCTCGGGTGTACGCCTCGGTCGCCCGAATGACAGCATCGGCGGTGACCGTCCCATGTCTGGTTCGCACGTGGCGTCCGTCGATTGCGGTGACCGCCGTGCCTTCGACAATGGTGACACCCAGCTGTTCGCAAGCATCGGCGAGCCCACGAACAAGACGAGCAGGGTCGATCGCTGCGCAATCGGGAGAGTACACGCCAGCGCGCACACCGGTTGCGTTCAACCACTCGCGAGCCTCGACCGGTTCGAGCAATGAACCATGCGCTCCTGGCTGTGCCATCTCCTCGCGCATGCGATGTTCCTGTGCGGCGTTTCGCGCGACGCGAATCCATCCGCCCTTGGCATACCCGCACTCGATGCCCTCAGCGCTTGCGACCCGACCAATCTCATCGACGGCGTCGCTAACTGCGTCCTCTTGGCGGAGGGCAGCATCGAGCGACGACCAGCCAGCATACTTTTCAGGCGCCGTCGCAAGCCCACCTTCGGCCCAACCGCCATTGCGCCCCGACGCGCCGAACCCGCAGAAATCCTTCTCGATCACAAGCACCCGAATCGATGGGTCGGCCTTTGCCAGGTAATAGGCAGTCCACAAGCCGCTGAACCCGCCACCGACGATCGCCACATCGACCGAGGTATCGCCAGAAAGCGACGGCCGGTTAGTGATGTGGCCGAGCTGGTCGAGCCAAAGCGCCGTGGTCGTTGCGTTTGCGATGAAGGTATTCGAAGTATGTGCTGAACTCGTCATTGGTCGCTGTGCCCTTCGAGAGCTATGACATCATTCGGTCGTGGTCGGTCGAATGTGGTCGTGATCGAGAATGTAGCCGACCGGCTCGCCCCTGGCGCAAGACGATTCTTCGCGACCGCAAGCAGCGCGAATTTCCATCCGCACTCTGCGATCAGTAGGTTCGCCCTATGGGCTCAATTCATCTTGTCACGCACGTCCCCGGTCCCAAGAGTGTCGACATCGTGGCCCGACGCCGTGCCGCGATGAGCAACGGCGCGGCCTTTCTCACCGAACTGGCCATCGAGTCGGCCGCCGGCGCAGTCGTTACCGACGTCGACGGAAATCGTCTTCTCGACTTTGCCGGTGGTATCGGCGTGCTCGCCGCAGGTCACTGCCCGCCCGCCGTCGTCGACGCCATCCAGTCCCAGGCCGGCGACCTAATGCACATCTGCAACATCGTGGCTACCCACGAAGCGTCGGTCGAGCTCGCCGAGGCATTGAACGCCGCCGCCCCAGGCGATTTCGACAAGAAGTGCATGCTGATGAACAGCGGCGCCGAGGCCGTCGAATCCGCGGTAAAGATCGCACGTGCTGCCACCGGCCGGGCGGGTGTCTTGGTGTTCGAAGGCGCATATCACGGTCGCACCAACATGACGATGTCCATGACCAGCAAGTACAGCCTCTTCAAAAAGGGCTTTGGACCGTTCGCCTCTGAGGTGTACCGAGTTCCGTTCCCCAACATCCTTCGGCGCCCGGCCGGAACCGACGTCGACGAGTTCATCGACTGGTCGGTCCAGCGGCTGCACGACGCCATGATTGGTTTCGTCGACCCAACAGCGCTCGCAGCCGTCGTGATCGAGCCAGTGCAAGGCGAGGGCGGGTTCATCCCAGCACCGCCACGATTCCTCGAAGCAATCCGACAGATCTGCGATACCCACGGCATCGTCATGGTGGCCGACGAAGTGCAGGCTGGGTTCGGACGCACAGGTCGACTCTTCTCGATCGAACACAGCGGCGTTGTACCCGACCTCATCACGATGGCCAAGTCCATGGGATCTGGCATGCCGATCAGCGCCGTGGTTGGCCGAGCCGACCTGCTCGACGCGCCGCACCCCGGCGGCATGGGCGGCACCTACAGCGGCAACCCGCTCGCCTGCGTGGCCGCGCTCGAGACGATCAAAATCGTCAACACACCCGAGTTCCTCAATCGAGCGACCGAGGTAGGGGAACGGCTTCGGGCAGGGCTCGAGCTGATCGCCGCGAAACACCCCGTGCGGGTTGCCGAAGTTCGAGGACTCGGTCCAATGCTTGCAATGGAACTCGTTGCAGACAACGCACTTACCCCCGACCCGGACCTCACCGCAGCGGTCACCAAGGCCACAACAGCGCGAGGGCTCATCACGATCCGCGCTGGGCTATTCGGCAATTGCGTCCGCTTCCTTCCACCACTCACGATCACAGACGAACAGATCGACGAGGCACTCGCCCTCCTCGACGACGCATTTTCTGCCGCCGTCGCCGAAGTGAAAGCGCGCTGACATGACACACCCACCCATCCGGGTTGTCGACCTCGCCGGATCGCCGACCGAAATCGGGGAGACACACGGCCGCCTGTTCGCCGACGAGATCCGCGAATACGCAAACGACCGCGTCGAACTCGCCGCATCAGGATTGTGGACTGGAGGGCCCGTCGACCGTGGGGTGGTGCTCGAGGTCGCGGAATCGATGCTTCCCGCACACGAGCACTTCGACCGCGACCTCTATGTCGAGATGACCGCAATGGCGGACGCTGCCGGGATCACCGCTGCTGAAGCCGTCGTGGTGGGTGGATTCACTGACTTCGTCGACACCATGCGTGCCGTCATCGGCGGCGACATGCCCGAATCGGTTATCGAAGACGACTGCACCGCAATGATCATCCCCGATGGTGTCGCCAACGGTGCGGGCATCTTCGGGCAGACGTGGGATATGCACGCCACTGCAACCAATCGTGTGGTGCTGTTACGTATACATCCCAACGACGCTCCAGCAGCCCTCGTCTTTTCGACGACCGGATGCCTTGGCCAGATTGGTATGAACGAAGAGGGTGTCTGCGTAGGCATCAACAACCTCGTCGGTCTCGACGGCGTGCGTGGCGTCAACTGGACGTCGGTGGTTCGAGCAATGTTGAAGTCGTCAACCGCCGCCGAAGCCCGAGACGTGCTGCTCGGAGCTGATCTTGCCGGCGCCCACAACTTTCTCATCTTCGATAAACACGGCAATGGATTCAATGTCGAGGCCATGCCATCGGCCCGCCCATTCACCGAGCTCGCTGATGCTCCCATCGTGCACACCAACCACACGCAATATCCCGAGTCCACAGCAGTGCAAGCAGAAAAGGCACCTGGGCTCATGGATAGCTCGGCATCGCGTTTAGCACAGGCACATCAGCTGCTCGACGACGAAGTTTCGGCCAGCAACACAATCACCGTCGACCACGTGATGAACATCACCCGGCACCCCGATGCCATTTGTCAGGCGGCGGTCGATCCGTACCACATCGAGTCGAGCGGGGCCGCAGTCATGCGACCATCGACCGGCGACTTCTGGGCCTGTTGGGGACGCCCGATCGACAACGACTACGAGCTGATCAGCTTCGAACCCGATTCGCCGAACCGCCCATTCGTTCCGGGCGAGTCGTCATGATGTGGCGGCCAAGGCCAGTGCGCTACTGCCGGGCCAAACGAGGCGGACACCAATGAGCGACGTGTTCGCAATCGGGCCAAGGTCGGGGCTGCAATACGTGCGCATCGAAGCGCACATGTGCGCAAAGTTAGAAGAGCTCGAATTGATTGGCTTCCCAACCGCCGACCCGACCGACCTCTATGACGAAGCCGAACTGCGCTACTTGGTCGACGACTTCCCCGAAGGCAGTGCCATTGGATTCGACGGCGACGACCGGGACCAACCAGTCGCTGTTGGGTTGGGCGTGCGAACACACTTCGACTTCGATAACCCCCAGCACAACCTCAAAGAGTTCTTCGACGACGCTCCCACCGAATCGGGCGACGACCCCGATGGGCCGTGGTACTACGGCACCGACATCGTCGTGCACCCCGACTATCGGCGCCGCGGCATTGGCCAAGAGCTCTACGACCTTCGCAAACAGATCTGTGTCGACTTGCACCTCGCTGGCATCGTCGCCGGAGGCGTCATCCCCGGGTTTGCTGACCACAAACACGCAATGACCGCCGATGAGTATGTCGAGAAGGTTAAAGCTGGTGAGCTCTACGACCGCACACTCACCTTCCAACTAGAGAATGGCTTCGATGCCCCCTGTGCGCTGTACAACTACATGACCGACCCCGAAGTAGATGACGCTGCATCCCTGATTGTTTGGAAGAACCCCGCCTATCAACGCACGACGCAAACACCTGACCGTGGAGGGGCGTGATGAGCACGACCGAAACAACAGCAGCGGTTGAACTCTCGACGGTCACGAAACGATTCGACGATGTTGTCGCCGTCGATTCGATCGACCTCGAAATCGCCGACGGCGAGTTCTTTGCCATGCTCGGCCCGTCGGGTTGCGGGAAGACCACAACCCTACGGATGATCGCTGGCCTCGAATTCCCGACCGAAGGCAGCTTGAAGATCTTCGGCGAGGAAGTAGGCACGCTCCCTCCAAACAAGCGCCCCGTGAATACCGTCTTCCAGAACTACGCATTGTTCCCCCACATGAACGTCATACAAAACGTCGGGTTTGGCCTGAAGATGCAGGGCGTGTCGAAATCTGAGATTGCGACGCGAGCGAACGAGGCAATCGAGCTCGTGCAGCTCGGCGCCCTGACCAAACGCAAGCCCAACCAACTCTCGGGCGGTCAGCAGCAACGGGTCGCTCTGGCTCGGGCGCTGGTCAACAAACCAAAGGTGCTACTCCTCGACGAACCGCTCGGCGCCCTCGACCTGAAACTTCGCCAAGAGATGCAAGGCGAACTGAAGTCTCTGCAACGCGAGCTCGGTGTCAGTTTCGTGTTTGTAACCCACGACCAAGAAGAGGCGCTCACAATGAGCGACCGGATCGCGGTCATGCACGCCGGCAAGTTGTTGCAGGTCGGCAGTGCCGAAGAGCTCTATGACCGTCCGGTCAATCGGTTCGTCGCCGACTTTATTGGCCAGACAAATCTGGTCGACGCAACGGTTAGCGACGACAGCACGATCGTTCTCGCCAACGGCACAAAGATCAACGCGCCGAATCCGCATCCGGCCGGAACCAAAGTGGCGATGAGCTTGCGGCCAGAGTCCATCACGATTGGCGAACCCGACGAGATACCCGACGAGTTCGTGCCGACGAGCCTGCGTGGCCAAGTCACCAACGTGACCTACCTCGGCCATTCCCACGTGTACACGGTGTCGGTGGACTGGATGCCCCTCGAGGTTCGAACCAACGCCACGCCGACGTCGGTCGTGTACGAACCCGGTTCGCAGGTGGCGATCTGGTGGGATCGTCGGAGCGACTGGGTCGTCCCCGACGAAGGGTATGGCACATGACCGCCCTCGCCACACCCGAGTTCGAGAAAGCGAACGAGAAGAACAAGCGCCGGCAAGGAGTCCTTCTTGCGCTCCCTGCGTACCTCTATTTGGTGCTGTTCTTCGCGGTTCCGCTCGGCATCGTCGTCGTCTACTCGTTCGCGACACGAACGAGTACCGGCGCCACAGAACTCTCCGGATGGAACCTCGATTCATACGGGCGTCTTGGCGACGAGGTCGTGCGAACGATTCTGTTTCGTTCCCTCTGGTTGGCGATCCTGACGACGGCCATTTGTTTCGTCGTCGCCTACCCATTCTCGTATTTCCTCGCCACCCGCAAGCCGCTGACGCGCAACCTGATGCTCGTCGGTGTGCTCATTCCGTTCTGGTCGAACTTCCTTGTTCGGAACTATGCGTGGCGGGTCTTGCTTGGCAACGACGGTCCTGTCAGCCAACTCACCGAAGCAGTGGGGCTTGGCGAGACCCGCATCTTGTTCACGCCCGTGGCGGTGGTGTTGGGTCTGGTGTATGGCTTCTTGCCGTTCATGATCCTGCCGATGTACGCGGCGATCGAACGAATGGACTGGAGTCTCATCGAGGCCAGCCGCGACCTCGGCGCAACCGGTTGGCAAACGTTCCGCAACGTCACGTTCCCGCTGTCTCGCCCAGGCGTTACCGCTGGTTCGATCCTCGTGTTCATTCCCAGCTTGGGAGCATTCGTCACCCCGGAGATCTTGGGCGGCGGGCGAACGACGCTGCTCGGAAGTTTCATCGTGTCCCAATTCTTGACCGCACGAAACTGGCCAGCGGGCGCTGCGGTTTCGACCGTGCTGATGATCGTGATGTTGATCGCCACCATCAGCTATTTCCGTAGCGGCGGTCGCACGCTATGAGCAGCAACAAACAGCTCAAAGGGGCGGCCAAGAACGTCCTCGGCTTCAACGCCATATTGGTGTACATCTTCTTCTACGCCCCGATTGCGTTGTTGGTGCTCTTTTCGTTCAGCGACGACGATCTCGTGGGGCGTTGGGGTGGGTTCACTCTTCGGTGGTACGAGGCTTTTGCCGACAACGAACAGGTCCAGAGCGCGCTCACCATCTCGATCCGAGTCGCTGTCGTGTCCACGCTTGTCTCGGTCGTTCTTGGCACGATGGCTGCACTCGCACTCGAGCGTTACCGCTTCCGTGGCAATACGTTTTTCGACGCACTGCTCTATCTGCCGGTCATTGTCCCGGACGTAACCATGGCGGTGATGATGCTGTTGTTCTTCGCTGCTGGCCGAGATCTGCTCGATGCGCTTTTTGGCATCAGCTTTGCCAAGGGCGTGGCCACGGTGACGCTTAGCCACATTGCCTTCAGCATCAGCTTCGTATCGATCGTGGTTCGCGCTCGAATCTCGGGTATGAGCCAACGGCTCGAAGAGGCAGCGCAGGATCTCTACGCCACGAGGTTTCAATCGTTCCGCTACGTGACCCTTCCGCTCATCTTGCCGGGCGTGGTCGGTGGCGCCCTTCTCTCGCTGACGTTGTCGCTCGACGATGTGGTCATTACGCAGTTCGCTGCGGGACCCGGTTCGACGACGTTGCCAGTGTTCGTCTTTGGTTTGATCCGCCGCGGCGTCACGCCCCTCATCAATGCCGTGTCGGTTGTGATGTTGGCTATCTCGGTCGTGCTCGTCGTGTTGTCGCTTGTTGCGCAACGGGCGCGGGACGGCTCGGCGCTATGAGGACGATTTCACTAGGTACTGACTTCACCAAGCAATGACCAGCAATGCGACACGTAGACAACAACATCCTGGGAGGGAAACATGAAAAGAAAGCAACACTTGCGGCTTGTGGCCGCTGTCGCCGCTTTGGCGGTATTGGCCACGGCATGTGGCAGTAGCACGACCGACATTGCCACTGACGGCGGTTCCGATGGAGGCAATGACGGTGCGGTAGAAGCAGTACCTGCCGCGGTTTCAGAATGTGAGGCTGGCCAGACCGATGGCGATCTCGCCATGTTCAACTGGACCGAATACATCGACCCCGAGCTCATCACTGCTTTCGAGGACGAATTTGGCGTGAGCGTGACACAGGACAACTACGACTCGAACGAAGCCATGCAGCCAATCATCGCCGCAGGCGGTTCGGGTTACGACTTCATCGTGCCGTCGGACTACATGGTGTCGATCCTGATCGCCGATCAGTCAATCCAACCAATCAACCGAGATGCCGTCCCAAACATTGACAATCTTTTGCCCGAATTCGCGACGGATCTACCGTTCGATCCGGCCGGCGACTACTCGGTTCCATACCAGTGGGGAACGACCGGTCTTGGGGTCGACCTCTCGGTCACGGGCGACGATGTTCCACAGACCTGGGGTCTCGTATTCGACCCGGTCATTGCCGCGGAGTACAACCTTGAAGGTCAGTTCGCCACGCTGTTGAACGATCCTCGTGAAACCCTCGGTGCAGCGCTCAAGTTCTTGGGCTACTCGTTGAACACCACCGATGCCGGCGAACTCGAAGAAGCCAGGGTGCTCATTCAAGATGCGCGCGACCGCGTTGCGGCATATGACTCGGATCAATATGACGAGTTGCTCGTCACTGGGGACGCTGCGGTTACGCACGGCTACAGCGGCAACTTCATCGTGCAGTTCGATGAGGCTGACGACCCTGACCAGTTCACGTACTTCGTGCCCGAAGAGGGTGGAACCCGCTGGGTGGACAACATGGCGATTCCGTTCGATGCTCCGCATCCATGCACGGCGCACACGTTTATCAACTTCTTGCTCGACGCCGAGCGTGGTGCACAGCTGACGAACTGGAACTTCTACGCCAGCCCGAACGCGGCTGCCGAGGAGTTCATCGACGCTGAGGTGCTCGAAGATCCAATCGTCTACCCAGAGGACACCTCGAACCTCGAGTTCATTTCTGACACGGGAGACTTCGAGATCAATTTCTCCGACGCATTTATCTCGGCAAAGGGCTAAGCCAATCCCGTCTCATATGTGAGAAAAGCCACACAGAGAAAAGCCACATAGGGTCTGACCCCCTTTTTACAAAAAGGGGGTCAGACCCTACGAGCTCGCTACGAGGCGGTTGCACGAAGGCAACACTGTTTGTATTTGCGACCGGATTGACACCAACAGGTGTCGTTGCGTCCTGGCGGCCACGACATTGCCTCACCATTGCGGGCAAGCGTTGCGCCAAGGGTCGCCCGAGACAGTGGCTCGCCTGCATCATCGCCGAACCGTTCGGTGAGGGCGTCGACGTTGAGTGGCGCCACATCGGGCGAACCGGGTTCTTTGGCTGCCGCTGCTCGCAAGTTCAGCTCGATTCGATGGCAGTAGGCCTCGTGGTCCTCTGGCATGTTGTCGAGGAGTTCGGGCCAACGCACGATGGCCTTGGACCACTCCTCGGCGGGAAACCAGGCCAAAGCCCACGCGGTGATCTTGCCTTCGCGTTCGTCATCAGGTTGGAGATTGAACACGTTGTCCATGGCCACCGCAATGGTACCGCCACCCGTGGCGCAACTCCGAGATTGCACTGTCAGACCTCGTATCTATAGTGGCGATTAGTGAAATTGGATTTCGATTCGGTTTCGCGTCGTGGCGTTTGTAGGCTTGTCTGCTGGCCTCGCAGCTCGGGTAACCGAATTGTGTGGCCGTGTTTGACAACACAAACCCTGCTCCGAAGTCCGGGGCCTCGGCACAATGCCGAGTCCAGAGGGAGGTACTTGCACTATGCGAGCCTATGAATTGATGGTCATTTTTGACGCTGACGTCACTGATGCAACCATGCACGGTCATTTGAAGACCCTGATCACCGACACCGTCGAAGCAGACGGCGGATCGGTCGAAAAGGTTGATCACTGGGGCAAGCGTCGTTTCGCTTACCGCATCAACCACAAGTGGGAAGGCACCTACGTCGTGCTCGAAATCCTGCTTCCTGAGCGCAAGGACCTCTCCGGAGTCGATCGTGCGCTTCGTCTCGCGGACGATGTCGTCCGCCAGAAGATCATCCGGCTCCCCGAGTCCGAGGCCACCAAACGTGGTCTCTTGGGCGCCGCACCTACGGCTTAACGCCGAGAAAGCGCTGAATCAGCAATGGCATACGACAACACCATCACCATCGTAGGAAACCTCACCCGAGATCCTGAGCTCCGTTTCACCCCTGGCGGTGCCGCGGTAGCGAACTTCGGAGTCGCCTGGAATTTGAAGGGCCGCGACGGAGCAGAAGACAAGGTGTCGTACTTCGACGTCACCTGCTGGCGACAGCTGGCAGAGAACGTGAGCGATTCGCTCACAAAGGGATCGCGCGTTGTCGTCCACGGACGACTCGATCAACGCTCTTGGGAAAACCAGGACGGCGAGCGTCGCAGCAAGGTCGAGATCGTCGCTGACGATGTTGCGCCAAGCCTCAAGTGGGCTACTGCTGAACTCACCCGGAACGAATACAACGGACCCGGCGCAGGCCAAGGCGGCGGAGGCGGTGGCGGCGGACAGCAATACCAAGCCGCACCAAACACGCCAGCCGCTGCGCCCGCACCGCAGTACGACATGAACGAAGAGCCCTTCTAAAGGACTCGCTTCTGCTGGCGCAGGCCAGCACACACGAACAGGACGAAATTATGGCGAAGAAGCCACCCCCAAGGAAGAACCACAAAGACGCCGGACGCAAGAAGAAGGTGTCGGTACTCACCACCGAAAAGGTCGAGTACATCGATTACAAGGATGTGAACCTGCTGAAGCGGTTCGTTTCCGACCGTTCCAAGGTTCGCGCTCGCCGCGTCACCGGCAACGACACCCAGCAGCAGGCCGAGGTCGCACGTGCAATCAAGAACGCACGTGAAATGGCGCTCATGCCTTACGCCGTGCGAGTCACAACGCAGCGCAACAACCGCGATCGCGGTGGACGTAGCGATCGTGGCCCACGTGAGGGCGGCCGCGGTGACAAGCCAGAGGCAGCAGAGAATGCCGATGCACCAGCAGGTGACGACGAGATGGTCGACGCTACCGAAGCACCAGCCGAGGTTGAAGCAACGGAGGAGAGCTGATGAGCATGCAGGTCATTCTGAAGTCAGACGTTGAAGGCTTGGGCACACGTGGCGATGTCGTCACGGTTGCCGACGGATACTTCCGTAACTACCTTCTGCCAAAGGGCCTCGGCTACAAGGCATCGAAGGGTGCCGAAGCTGAAGCTCAGGCAATGCGCAAAGCAAGTGCTGCAAAGAACGAAGCAAATCGTGCCGAGGCCGACAAGGTCGCTGCATCGCTCGTTCCGCAGGTCATTGCCATCTCGGCAAAGACCGATGCTGGCGGCACCTTGTTCGGTTCGGTCAGCGCTGCAGAGATTTCCGCAGCCGTCGAAGAACAAACCGGCCATGTCATTGACAAGCGCAGCTTCCAGATCGATGCACCGATCAAGACGCTTGGCTCGCACATGGTAATGACGAACATCCACAGCCAAGTGCAGTTCCCGGTGACCATCGAGGTCAGCGCCGAGGGCGACGAATAGTCAACAGTGGTTCGGCGCATTTGCGCCAGTGACGAACATGCGGCCGCATCACCGAAAGGTGATGCGGCCGTTGTTGTTTTCGTCGCCGATTCAGGTGACGGCTAGCCCCAACAGTTGAGCGTGCCGCTACCCGAGTTGCCGAGTGCGTTGAGAACGATGAGCGAACCCGACGTCGTCTCGAAGTTGCGATCTCCGGTGAAGATCTCGGTCACGATCTGGCCGCGGTTCGAGCTGGTGTCGAAGTAGGTGAAGCCAAGGCCAATGCCGTCATATCTTGGGCTCAAGATGTTGCAGAGATGCCCGCCGGAGTTGATCAGATTGCGGTGAATGACCGTTGGGTCGAGGGTCGGCGAGGCCGCCGCGATGTTCTCGCCCGCAGTGCTGACATCGGGAGTGCCAATGAGTGTCCGCCAGCGGGTCGAGTGTTCAAACCACCACCACATTTCAGAGCTTCCCTGCGCGCTGAGCTGGGCGAAGCTCTGTCCGTTTGGATGGCCGCTGTTCTTGTCATCGATCATGTCTTGGGAGTGCGCTTGGGCTTGAACTTCCGCTCCAGCGTGGTAGCTGAGGGGTTCGAGGTCGCAAACTTCCCGAGTTTCGTTGATCATCTCCAACAGACGACGTTCAGCGTCGACGAAGTTTGGGGATTGGGTGCCGATCTCGCTGGTGTAGTGCGCAGAGAGCGACGCCTGGGTGCACTCGACACCGAGGCTGCTCAACCCGCCTTGGTCGTTCTCACAGGTTTGCACGCTGTCGATCGCTTCGCGGTTGACGCACGTGTCGGTGCCGTCGTTTCCGGCAATGACGTCGGCGTCGGCTCCGCCGTCGATCAGATCGTCGTGCGCCCCACCGTTGAGCTCGTCGCTTCCGGTATTGCCGTTAATCGTGTCATGACCGTTGTTGCCATTGATCGTGTCATGACCGTTGTTGCCGTTGATGATGTCGTTTCCCGCGCCGCCGTTGATCCGGTCATTGCCTCGGCCACCGCTCAGCCTGTCTGCGTCCGCTTCGCCATTGATGACGTCGGATCCCGTTCCGCCCGAGACGCGGTCGTTGCCGTTGCCGCCGAACACTCGGTCGTCGCCAGTGCCTCCCCAGATGCGGTCGTTGCCGTTGCCGCCGAGCACGACGTCTCGGCCGCTTCCACCAAGAATACGGTCAGCGCCCTTGCCCGCGTAGATCACGTCGTTGCCGCCGAGCCCGCAGATAATGTCGCTCCCGGCGAGGCCGCGGATGATGTCTCGACCAGGTGTACCAACAATGACGTCGACGCCGGAGGTGCCGGTTATCTCGGTGACTCCCGAGCTCGACTCGACCGAGACGGTGACGCCGCTGGTTTGTTGTTGGCCGTTGCAGGTTGCACTTTGCGCCGAGGCCGGAGTGGCTGGTGCGAGGACTGCTGCGACGATCGCGGCGGTTACCGCGACGCGTACGCTACGTGGAGAGAAAGTAAACACGTCCAGATTCTCGACAGGTCGAGCGAAAATCTGAACAAAAATCTGACCCGATTTGGTCGATTCTTGACTTCTGGTCTGATTGTCGCGACCTAGAGTTGGGGTCATGTGGGATGACCATGATGACGATGACGCCTCGCCGATTTGTGCGAGTTGCGGCGTGAGCGCATTGCCACCAGAGCTCCCAGGCGAACCATCGACATGCGAAAACGCCGATTGCCTCGCTTTTGGAGATCCGATTTCGGGTTAGGACCCGAATGGTCGCCAGGGAACCGCACTATGCAATAGTGGCCATCGACGGGACGTTCATTGAGGGAACATGATTTGGCGGCGGGTTTCGGTGGCAGTGGTAGTGGTGGTTACGGCAACGGTCGTGCAACCGGTCGGGGCGGGTGCGCAACGACAAGTGACCTGTGGTGGCGAGGTAGCCACCATTGTTGGCACGTCGGGAAGTGACTTCCTGGAGGGCACTCCGGGACGAGATGTGATTGCTGGCCTTGGTGGTAGAGACTTCATTGATGGACTCGCCGGCGACGACATCATCTGTGGCGGTAAGGGTGGAGACCTTCTTATCGGCAGCGACGGTTTCGACACAATCTTCGGAGGTAATGGCAACGACACCATTTGGGCTGGCGGTCAGCAGTTCACGCTGCCACCGCAGTTAGTCCAAGATGTGAGCGGAAACCGAATCATTGCTGGCAAGGGCCATGACACGGTCATTGGTTCGAATCGTCGGGACATCATCGAGGGAGGTCCGGGCAATGACCATCTCCTCGGGTTGGCCGGCCGAGATCGGATTTCTGGCGGGTCGGGCGCCGATCAGATTGCGGGACACGAAGGTAGGGACAACCTGCAGGGCGGGAAGGGCAGCGATGTCATTCTTGGCGAGCGTCGCGACACGGTGGTGCGCGGTGGAGGCGGGGAGGACTTTTGCCCAGCGTTGCCAAATACCGCAAGCTGGCGCGGATGCGACCTGCCGATCTTTGTCGATTTGAACGACTCGACGCTTCCAGCGCTTTCGCTCCCAGAAGAGCTCAGCGGCGGCCGGGCAGATACGTACGTGTACTACGGCGAGTCTCAGGGGACGGTCACCTTTGTGGGCACCTCGACCGATCTTCGTCTCGCCGTGCAAGACGACCGGTTTGAACTCATTTCGGCGGTAACGATCCGGCCAGTGACCAATGGTCAGGCCAATGCGATTGCCCAGTACCTTCTCGAGACCAACCCTTCGTTCATTAATCAAACGAACTTCCTCAACCCTGGCGCAGCTGGTTTCGGCGACGCTCTCGATTGGGGATTCGAGTACCTCCTCATCAATGGACTTACCTAACGCATAGGTTGACATAGGATTGGCCCGGGCGGCTTCTGGGGGAGGTAGGCGGTTATGGATCTAGCGACGTTCGGGCCTGCGCTCGAGGTGATGTCACCCGATGCGCTGCTCGCCAAAGTTATTCGGCACAATACGTTCGTCATGGCGACCGATACAACAGCAGTGATCCGTACGCGAATGGTGCTCGCGAATGGCGTCGAGGTGGTCGGCCAGCCGATTGGCGTCGACCCATCGAAGAACGCCGTGGTTGCCTCGGAATCGGGGCTGGTCTATGTCAACGTGGCAACCTTGAGTGTGCTCGAGTTGCTCGATCTCGATATCGCTGCGCCGCTGATCACGAGCGAGCCACCTCCACCGCCGGCGGGGTCAACGCCGTTGGTGCCAGCGGGGTCGCCGCAACGACGTGAGCTTCGCGGCGAATTGTCCAAGCTCAACGCCAAGCTTGCACAGCGGTTCCGGTTGACCGTCGAAGCCGAAGTGCTCGATGACAAGTCGTTCGGCGACGTTGGAAAGAATCAGTTCGTCGAGTTCCTTGAGATGCTCGATAACGCCCTGCACGAGATCGGCAGCGATGACGTTGGCGAGATCACCATTGGGTCGCTCGACACGATCATGATCGCACAAGCGCCGGGCGACTTGGCAGTGAAGCGCAGCGGTGACCTCATGGTGATTGCGGTGCCGTTTGCAGAGGCATTCGATGCCACGCTCGCGGCCCGATTACACACCGAGCTCCAGCTGCAGCTCTAGTACCGTCGACAAGAGAGCCAGGCGTGATGATTCGCCTGTCCGTTGTTAGTTGCTTTCGCAGCCGAGGCCGTTTCCGTCTCGGTCAAAGTTGTAGCTGTCGACGCCGATTACCCGTACTCGGAAGTTGATATCGCTGCAGTTCAAGGCATCGCCCGGAAGGTTTGGCACGCACGGGTCATAGCTCGGGTGGCACGCCTCGGGCATCGGCATCGGCATCGGTGCCGGCGCTGGGGCTGGTGCTGGTGCTGGTGCTGGGGTGAGCGGCCGTTCGCAGTTCGAAATTCGATCGTTGCCCTGTGGGTTTCGACAGGTGTCGGTCCCGCCATTTCCGTTGATCGTATCGATCTTTGATCCGCCGTTGATGCGGTCGTTGCCACCGCCACCGCGAATTCGATCGGCGCCACCTCCGCCATTGATGGTGTCGCGGCCCCCACCGCCATTGATGGTGTCGCCTCCTCCGCCGCCATTGAGCACATCACGACCCTTGCCACCAAGAAGCGTGTCTGGGCCTCGTCCGCCCTCGATCTCGTCGTTGCCATTTCCACCGAACACGACGTCGGCGCCGTTGCCCGCATTGATGATGTCGTGACCGCCCAAACCGCAGATGGTGTCGTTGCCGCCACGTCCATCGATGATGTCGATACCTCGCGTACCAATGATGACGTCGGGTCCGTTCGTGCCGGTGTAGACGGTGCCGCCATCGTCATTGACCGTGACGGTGACGTTTGTGGCCTGCTTGCCATCACAGGTTGCACCTTGGGCTGCGGCTGGCGAGACCGCCGCCAGACTTGCCGCAACCACAGCAATAACCCCAAGAACGGAGCGGTGGATAGAACGGTGTGTAGGCATGGAGGGTTCTCCCGATAGCACGGCTCGCCTGGACAATGAACTTCGCGACGAACGTAGGACGGTCTAGCACACATACCCGCGGTTAGTCGCAGTTAGGGCCGCGACCAGACTTCGGGGTAGAGGTGGGTGCCGACGACGTCGCCGTCTGCAAGGCCGACCTCGGTCATGACGCCGGAGTGGTCAGGGTCCATACCTGTGGCCCGGAACTTGACTCGCACGTCGTCGCCCAACCACTTGGTGTTGAAGACGCGAAGCTCGCGATCTTCTGGCAGGTTTCCCGAGCCACCGTGAATGGTCCGGCCGTTGAAGCAGACGACGTCGCCGGGTTCCATGTCCCAACTCAAGATGTCATAGCGATCTCGTTCACCCTCGATATCGGGAAAGGGAACGGTGTCGACGCTACTGAAATCAACATCGTCTCGGCTATCGCCAGTCATTGCACCGAAGTTGGTTTGTTCGTAGTTCTCGTTCCACCGGTGCGAGCCGCGCACCATTTCGAGCGCACTTTCCTTTTTGACCGGAACCAACGGCATCCACGACGACACGGTCTGAAACCCCTCGACGGTCCAATAGGGTTCGTCTTGATGAAACGGGGTGCGGAACTGCGTGCCTGGCTGGCGCACGAACATTGCGTCAAAGAAGAAGTTGGCTTTGGACGACTCCATGAGCAGGCCCGCGATTTCGGCCAACGGTGATTCGGTAATGAACTCCCGGTACTCGGGACGGGTTAACCACACCTGGCTGTCATAGCGAGACTCGCGGCCGAGCTCGTCTCGGTCCCACAGGCGTCCTCGTTCGGTTGGGTTGGCCACGGTGTGTTCGACACCGACCTTGAGTCGTTCGATCCAGTCGAGGTCGATGACCCCGCGAAGGCAAACTGCGCCGTTGCGCGAGTATTCCTCGATGTTCTCTTGCGACACGTAGCCCTTGGGTGTGTGACTGATGCTGCCCATGGTTCGACCCCCTGTGAAACGTGAGCACAGGGTAGATCGTGCACCGGTTTTCGTCAGAAGTGGGGTTCAACGAAACTTGGCGGACCAGACGGCGATCTCTTATACCGGTGCAATGACTGCCGACTAGGCCTACATGGCACGCAGCGAATTTTCTGACGACTCCATACGGCACGCGACGGTGGCGGAAAAGGGCCGACCTGATGGAGGGTTCAACCTCGTCCAGGTCCTTGCGGTTGGTCTGAGCTTCGTCGCTGGCATTCTTATCGTGATGGGCGTGGTGGCGTCAGACGTTGATGACAATGCGTTTGCTCCATCCGAAGAGGCACACGCCATTGTTGGCGAAGGCGAAGTTGTGGCACGCGCCGTCGGCGATCCCGACACGCCATTTCGTGCCGACTCCGGCACCGACATCGTGGCCGAGGTCGCAGGCGTCACCTGCGAAACCCAGGAACTCACCGAACGTGCAACATCGTTGGATGTGCTCGAAGCATGGAATAGCGCGGTCGTGGCAGCCGGTGATGCATGCGTGGCCCCATTTGGCGACACGCTCGGACTCGCTTGGGAAATGACCGACGCCGAGGTGTCGATCTTTGGCAGCTTCGGAAGCCTCTATGAGTTCTCGAACACGCAAGGACCCGTCGACGCCTTGTCAATCTTCCTCGTCGTCGAAGACTCGCTCAACAACGAAGTCGACGAACTCCGCTCGCTGATCGACAGCGTGTGGGGCACCGGAACTGTCGACTGGGAAAACGATTGCAGCGAAACCAGCGCATCCTGGTCAGGGTTGGTTGCTCCCGATGGGCTTGCGATCGAGCTGGCGAACTGCACCAACGCTTAACGTTCACGAGCTTGTCAGCGCGTTCTTGGCCGCTGCCTCGCCCGAGCGTGTACGCCATGAAGTGACCGGGCCTGCTGTCTAACGCGCGTGCCGAGTGCGGTACTCTCCACGACGTAAGCAACGGTAGGTCAGTGACGTTTCCGATGGTAGGTACAACTCCTGGCGGTCAACAGCAGGTGGCGAACGCCCGCGCTCACCCCGTCGCGCAACAGTTCGCACCGTCAGTCGCTGCCGATCCGCTTTTTGAGTGTTCGACGGCTCGTTGGTTTCGCGCTCGTGTTGGACCAGCGGCGCTGAGAAACTACGAACGGATCGCCTACGACCTCGTGATTGCACCCACCCAAGGACGAGGTACTCACGACGTCGATTTCGAAACCGCTCGTCTCGATCGACATCACTGGCTGTATGTACGTGCGGGGCAAGCGCACCGGTGGGGGCCAAGCATCTACGAAGCCGACCTCATCTTGCTCCAACCGGCAGCCGGGACGATCCATTGGCAACCAGGTCCCCGGGTCATCACGTTCACCGACGACCAGCTTGCCGACGTTGCGTCGCTTCTTGAGTTCGCAAAAATCGAACGGTCTCGGCCTGATCCGCAGGTGATGGCCGCAACCCGAGAGCTGCTCTTTGGGTGGTTGCGTCTCGGCGCTCCCAGTGAACGACTCGAACCGTTGTGCATCAACTTTCGAAATCTCCTCGAAGTTCGGGTAGTCGATGTTCGCACTGTCGATCGGTATGCGTCGATGCTCGGCTGCTCGCCGAAAGAACTGACCGCAGCCTGTCGGCGTGCAGGCTGTGCGCACCCCAAAAAGATGATTGATGCAGCACTGCACCTTGAGGCGAAGCGCTTGTTGTGCCAAGCGAATGCTTCTCCACCTGCGGTCGCGAGTTTTCTCGACTTCGACGATCGACAGTTCGCCCGGTTCTTCAAACGCCACGAACGTCAAGGGCTTGAATCGTGGATGGTTGAGCACCTGTCTCACCCCGTGCGAGGCTGACAGCATCTGCGTCGGTATCGCGTTCGGCGTCCTGTCCCGACGACTCTTGCTTTTTTGGTTGGGTGTACTCCACACTGGCGTTGGGTCCACACGACGTTCATTTCGAACACCCAGCAAATGTTCACGCGAGAGATGAGTAGCCCAAACGTGTCAGTAGTTGGATCCACACCGAGACAGCCCACCCCGTGGTGGAGTGCAAGCAAACATTCAGAGGACCTCGGTCCGCTCAACACGTGTGCGGGTTTTATTGCTGCCTTGCTCATCGTGCCGGGTTTGTTTGCCGGAGGCGGCGGTCTCACCGGCCTCGTTCTTGGGGCGCTGAGCATTGTGCCGTCGATCGTTGTTGCAGTTGCTGCTTGGCGTCGGCACGGGCCTCGCTCAGCTCGAATTGCGTTCATTGCTGCTGGAGTTCTCGTGTTAATGATTGCGCTGCAGCTGCGCGCCTGAGCGAAGTCCCGGCCGGTCTCCCGGCGTATGTGCGGATCACGAAGAGTGCATACAATTGTGACGGATGGCTCGTGTGAGTTATAGATCCTTACAATTCCGCTAGACCTTGTAACCTCAGGGTGATACCCTTTGCGGGTAGACGCATTTTCGGAACGTCGCACAGCGGCTGAGCGTGAGAATCAACCCGAGGGGGCCTGTTTCCAATGGAAGAACTTCGATCGACTGCACAAGCCCATCTCGTGCCGCATTACACCAAGGGTGCGGCCTGGCGTGACGAGAACCTGCTGCTCATCGACCGTGGCGAAGGCTGCTACGTCTATGACACCGACGGAAACAAATATCTCGACGGACTCTCCGGGCTGTTCTGCGTCAACATCGGCCACGGACGCCCCGACATCACCGCTGCTGCTGCCAAGCAGATGGACCGACTTGCCTTCTCACCAGTATGGGGAATGGCGCATCCATCGTCGATCGAAGCCTCGCGGATGATCGGCGAGCGAGCCCCCGGCGACCTCAACGAAGTGTTCTTTGTTAGCTCGGGATCTGAAGCGGTCGAGTCCGCCATCAAGTTCTCCCGCAACTATCACCTCAGCCAGGGCAACACCGAAAAGTACAAGGTCATCTCCCGGCACTGGGCCTACCACGGCACGACCCTCGGCGCTCTCGCAGTTACCGGTATCCCAAAGTTCCGCGACCCGTTCCTGCCAAACCTCTGGGACGGCGTCCGCCACGTCCCTCACACACTCGACCATTCGGTGCCGGCCGGAACCCCCGCATCCGAGCTGCCCTGCGTCACCGCAATCGAAGACATGATCCTCGCCGAAGGTCCCGAGACGGTTGCGATGGTTATTGCCGAGCCTGTCCAGAACGGTCGCGGTGCGCTGGTTCCCCCCGATGGCTACTGGCAAGAACTCCGCCGCATCTGCGACAAGTACGACGTGCTTTTGTGCGCCGATGAGGTCATCTGTTCGTTCGGGCGCTTCGGCCACTGGTTCGCAAGCGAACGTTTCGACGTCGTTCCCGACATGATCACGTTTGCCAAGGGCGTCACCTCGGCGTACCAACCACTCGGTGGCGTCATCATGCGCACATCGCTCGTCGACAAGATCTACGACTCAGAGATGGGCGCGTTCATGCACGGGTCCACCTTTGGTGGTCATCCAGTGGCATGCGCTGTGGCCGTTGCAAACATCGGTGCCATGGACAACGAGGGCGTTCTTCAGAACGTGCTCGACAACGAGGGATATGTCAACGAACAGCTTCAGGGCATGCTTGGTGCATACGATCACGTCAAAGACGTTCGTGGCACCGGCTACTTCTACGCAATCGAACTGTGCGTCGACCGCGAGAACGGTGTCGAGCTCAGCGACACGCAACGAGCAGCGTTGCAGGGCGGCGAACTCCTCCGCTACGTGCGTGACGAGAAACTGCTCATCCGCCCCGACGACCGTGGTGCCACCATGTTGACCATTTCGCCGCCGTTGATCTCCGACAAAGAGGTCATCGACGACATCGTGGGCCGCATCGATCGGGTTCTCGATCGTGTTGGCAACTTTCTTCAGAACAACGCCTGAAAATGGGCCGCTACGCGGCATGATCGACAGGTGACGAACTCGACCATTCTCGACAGCTGGTATGCGCGTGCAGCGGCCAATCCGCAGCGCATTATGCTCGCCGATTCAGGTGATGACCGCGCCATTGCCGCTGCTGACACCCTCAACAGTTCAGGGCTGGCCATTGCGACGGTCGTGGACGACCCGGCGACGATCTTTCGTCAGGTCGACGCCGCACTCGTTCGCGAAGTCAGCGAGTCGTCGTCGCGTCCGTTCGATCTCGACGACCCCCTCAATGCCGCCACAATGGCCGTGCGCGCCGGCCTCGCCGACGGCTGTGTAGCCGGAGCAAGTCGTCCCACCGCCGACGTGTTGCGCGCCGCTATTCGGATTCTTGGGACTGCGCCAGGAACCTCGGTGATCAGCAGCTGCTTCTTCTTTGTTCTTCCCGATGGGGCAACCATCGTGTACGGCGATTGTGGGGTCATGCCCGATCCCGATGCTGATCAGCTCGCGTCGATTGCGGTGTCGTCGGCGGCCACGTTCGCCGAACTCGACGGTGGTGAGCCCCGGGTGGCGATGCTGTCGTTTTCGACGAAGGGCAGTGCGAAACACCCGAGGGTCGACAAGGTCATTGCCGCAACCGAACACGTCAGAGAGCGCGCTCCGAAGTTGGCCGTCGACGGCGAGCTTCAATTCGATGCGGCGTGGGTTCCAGCCATTGGCCAGAAGAAAGCACCGGACTCACCGGTTGCTGGTTCGGCGAACGTTTTCATCTTCCCCGACCTCGACAGTGGAAACATTGCCTACAAGATCACCGAGCGCCTGGGTGGCGCTCAAGCGTTTGGCCCGCTGTTGCAAGGCGTCGATGGTGTCATGCACGATCTTTCTCGTGGCGCGAGCGCCGACGACATCGTAAACGTCAGCGTCATTGCCGCGTTGCAAGCGCAGGCCCGTCACGAAGGCCCGGCTGACTAACGGTACGGTTTGGCGGCGGGCCCATGGTGCTACAGTCGTTCGTGGTCCTTGCATTGCAGCGTCGCAATACTGATCAACCCCCGACGGAAAATGATTCCCTTGACTGCATCGCAGCCAGCAATATCGGACGACACTGACGAAAATCGTGGCCCCATCGACAAGGCGCTCGTGGTCAAAACCGCGGCGGTCATTGCCGATAACGAAGGTATCGACGAGGTCACGCTTACCCGTGTCGCAAAAGAACTCGATATCAGCCAACCCGCGCTCTATCGACACGTCGATGGATACGACGACCTCATTCGAAGCCTTGGCCTCGAAGGTCGACAGGTGCTCGTCGAGGCGCTGACCTCGGCGGCGGTTGGAGTAGCCGGCGACGACGCTGTCCGGGCCATGGGTCATGCGTGGCGCCAGCTGGTTATCGAGCGCCCCGGCGTCTACGCCGCAACCGATCGCTATCCGTGTGCTGGCGATGAAGAACTCGAAGCCGCGGTCGATGATGTGATCGATGTGCTTGGTTTGGCGCTTGCTGGTTTCAATCTCGACTCCACAGATCAGGTGCATGTTGCTCGAACGCTCCGAAGCGCCTTTCATGGTTTCGCGAACCTCGAAGCAGGCGATGGACACCCTCGTCCTCACGATCTCGATGACACCTTCGAGCATCTACTCGATCTGTTGATCGCTGGCATTCGTACACATTCGGTCGACTAATCCTGACCGCTTCGGCTCCATTGCCTTGTCATTTTGGGACGCAATTCGCGATTTTGCCGTCGAGTTACGCACAGTTCATCCACAGGCTGGATGACCCTTGGTGTGTCCACCGTTGCGTCTATCCACCGAGTTCTCCACAGGTAGGTTGTGGTTTTCCCGTGTTTTGGCAGACAATCCACTGAACGGCCCGCGATTTCCCGAGGAAATTCGTACATTTCCCGAAGTTGTCCACTGGCCCCTCACAGGGTGTTCGCGGCATGGTGAAAGTGAGAAACCATGAGCGGCTGTCACAGGTTCCTGCAAAGATGATCCGGTGACTCGCTTCCATAACGCAACACCTGGGTGGTTCCCGGTAGTTCACGGGAGATCACATGTCTGATACCACCTACGATGATGCGCCCCCTCCCTCAGAGGACGACGGCTACGACGGCTCCGCCGGGTTCGAGGATGGTGGCTACAGCAGCAACGCTGGTGGCTTCGATGACGGCCCCGCACGGGTGATCGAGGCTCGAACCGGCCGAACACCACCGCATAACATCCAGGTCGAGCAATCGCTGCTGGGCGTGCTGTTGTTGTCTCGTGATGCTATTGCGAGCGCTCTCGAGGTCGTCGAGGCTGCCCACTTCTACCGTCCCGCTCACCAGCACATCTTCGAAGCAATCATCACGCTCTACGGTGCGGGCGACGAGGCCGATGTAGTGACGGTGGCCGACTTGCTCGATCGCAGCGGTCAATTGGCCGGAATGGGCGGCAGCTCGACGCTGATCGACCTTCAAGCCCAAGCGCCTGCGGTGACGGGCGCGAAGAAGTATGCCGAGATCGTTCGCGAGAACGCCCTTCTGCGGCGGTTGATCAGTGTTGGCAACGAGATTGCCGAGATTGCCTATGGCCGACCAGAGGACGTCGTCAAGGCCGTCGACGAAGCCGAGCACCTCGTGTTTGAGGTCGCGCAAGGTCGAGCGTCCGACACGATGGCGCCGATGCGTGAGCTCGTCGAGCAGAGCCTCGATCGTCTCGAGATGCTCTATGACCGAGGAGAAGGAATCACCGGAACCCCGACCGGATTTGTCGACCTCGACGAACTGCTTTCTGGACTCCAACCAAACGCCCTCATTGTCGTTGGTGCTCGTCCCGCAATGGGAAAGACGAGTTTTGCCCTCAATATTGCGTCCCACGCTGCGGTCGATAGCGGCAAGCCAACACTCATCTTCTCGTTGGAGATGGGACAACTCGAGCTGTCCCAACGCATGTTGTGCTCAGAGTCTCGGGTCGATGCAATGAAGATGCGAGATGGCAAGCTCAGCGACACCGACTGGGAAAAGATCAGTACCGGCGTTGCCCGCCTCGGCGAGGCCCCCATTTGGATCGATGACAACCCGAGCCTGACGGTGATGGATATTCGCGGCCGCGCCCGTCGCTTGAAGTCGCAGGTCGGCGACTTGGGGCTGATCGTGGTCGACTATATCCAGCTGATGACGGGCCGTTCCGGCGCCGAATCTCGCCAGGTCGAGATTTCCGAGATCTCCCGTAACTTGAAGGTGCTTGCTCGTGAGCTCGAGGTCCCCGTGGTCGGCCTTTCGCAGCTCTCACGCACACTCGAATCTCGCCAAGACAAGCGACCAATGTTGTCTGACCTTCGCGAGTCCGGCGCGATCGAGCAGGACGCCGACGTGGTCATGTTCCTGTACCGCGACGAGGTCTATAACCCCGAGTCGCAAGATGCTGGTATTGCCGAGGTCATCATCGCCAAGCACCGTAATGGCCCCACCGACACCATCCGTCTCGCATTTCTACCGCAGTACACACGCTTCGCGAACATGGCGAGGAATCCCTCGAACCAGATGTAACCATAAGGCGAAAGCTGTGAACCGACAGCCAAACTGAGAAATGGCAACGTAACTGAGAAGAGGTGAGAAATTTCTCAGTTAGATTGCCAATCATGACGACGGTGCCGCAATGGGGTTAGTCGCCGCAGCGCTTTTTCGAGGGCACCGTTCTGAAGATGTGCTTGGTGTTGCAGACTTGCTGGCTCGTGGCGGCGCGACCGTCAGTCATCCCGAGACGGACCCGTTCGAATCTGATGACGAAATCAGAAGTTGGGCGTCCGGTTACTTCAACGACTGGACCGGCAACGGCCCGTATGTCGTTCTCGGTTTTGGACGCGGAGCGGTTGCTGCTCTCGCGGCTGCACAGGCAGACCCAAACGTCTTCCTTGCAGTGATTGTCGGAGCGGTCGGAGTTGACGCAGATTCATCATGGCCGTCGAACGTCCAACTTGAAGTGCTTGATAACTCCGCTACCAACGAAGAGGTAGCGGCGGTTGCTCTTAGGCGTACGATCCCTGCCTTTATCCATGAGTTCTTAAATCAACCTTGGTTGCCTGCCGAGTTGGGTAGAGCGTCGGTTCGTGAAGACGAACCGGGCAGATACAAATTGGAACTTGACTCATCGCTCGGGCCGTTGGCGCTATCGGCGGTCAAAGTCGGTGGTGGTTATCGTTCTGCGGTAGACCTTGAAGCTGAAGACTTGCACCTTGATCGAACGCGTCAGTCCATGAACGAAGCGTTAGAGGATTTGCGCAATTTCTCGATGCGGCTGGCGAACTCTTGGACAGCAGAGGCATCAATCGTCGATCTTCCGAATGCTCTTCAGTCGGCTTGGTCTGCCGTCCCGAGTGAGATGAAAGGCGAGCAAGCATGAATGGTCACAACTATTGGGAGAGCGCTTTGCCGTTCTATCGCTCAGAACTACGTATGTTGTTCGACCTGATAGAAGCTGGCTGGGCGCTCACCGATGATGACGACGATGACGGCTTTCTAAAGCTCGTTGACGAAGGGCGTAACACGCATCCGGTCATTCAGCCGCGCAAGGAACTCATTCATCATCTAGTCAATCGAGGTCTGATTGAGTTTCAGGAAACCTCGCAGCAGTTTGGTTTAGAGCGCGAATGGAGCGGATCTGGCGACTACGAATATCCGGTTCCTTTTGTCTACTTCTTTGATGTAACGGCGCAAGGCAAACGGTGGTCCGAATCAGCAGGCTGAAGCCGCTACTAAGACCGAATTTCTCAGTTGTGTTGCCAGATCGGCTTGGGTGGCTGGCAGCCATTCTGAGAAATCGTTGATCTTTCAGTCCACGTCGCGACGCACGGTTCTCAGATTGGCTGTCGGCCTACAAAAGCTGTGAATCTGAGCCTTCTCGCTTGTTTGCCCATCCGTCGCCGTGGCGCACTGTGTGAACTGGTGGCTTCTTCGCCATATCAATCTGCCTTCTTTGAGTGAGCGGCACGATCACCGCGCTCGA
>CALKGG010000064.1 GCA_938084885.1 uncultured Acidimicrobiales bacterium | reverse complement strand
GGCGCCCATCAGGTCGTTCGTGTCGACGAGTGCTGAGGTAACGACGATCGATGTCTCGCCCAATGGCGCGACGACGAACGGATCGACGTGGCCATACCGCGGCAGGTGTAGGGCGAAAAGGCAGCTAGTTCGTCGGTTTCGCGCCCGTACCTTCATGCTTTGGGTTCCAGCGCGACGTGCATCCCGACCGAGCTGCCCGCATCGTGACGCTCATTCTCGGAGCTGCTGTTCGTGTTTTGGGTACGGCATGTTCCCAGTGGTGTTGGGTTGCCCCGCCCATGACGAGCAGATCGCCGGAATCGAGTTGCACGCCGTGGCTCGGTCCCCCCGATTGTGGACGCATTGCAAAGGTTCTCGGACCACCGAGGCTGATAATCGCTACTAAGGGGTCGACTTCGGTCCGGCCAATCGAATCCGCGTGCCAGGCAACGCTGTCCTGTCCCGTCTCATAAAAGTTGCAGAACAAGCCGCGAAAGGCCATGCCGTAGTGCGCCGAAAGCTCTGAACGGATCACGTCGACGACCAATGGCACTGCCGCACCGGTGCGCGCCGTCGTGCCCGTACGGCGTGGTTCGTCATACCATTGGCCGTACATCAGACGGCGCCCCCGGAACCATTCGATGCATTCCTCGAGTTGCATCAACAGTTGATCTGCTCCAGAGAGGAACCCGCGGCTGTAGTCGATCCAACAGCAGGGGTCGAGTTCGATGCGTTCGGCCTGCCAGGAGTGAGCGATTGCTGGTTCGCCGTAGCCGAACAGCGTGAGAGGGAGGGGGAGGACCGTCATGGCCCCAGCTTAGCTCGGGTTCGAACAGGTGTTCGTGTTTGTGTTTGTTGGTTGACCGGTGCTCGCGCTAGGAGACGATGGAGAAGGTGAGTCCGGCGTAGGTTTGGAGTTGTTCGATGAGCGGTTCGCCGAGACCCGTCGCCGGGGTCCAAAACCCTCCAGGAGTGTCGGCGGGGTCGCGATGTAGCAAGCAGAGTGCGGTCTCGCCGAGCATCTTGGCCGTCGACCCGTAGCCGGGGTCGCGATCGCCCGTGACCTTGGTAACGATTTCGTTGCCAGTACTGGTCGAGCCATAGAAACGCAGATCGTAGAATCCGTTGCGTTGTTGTTCTGGGCTTGGGCCTTCTCCAGGTTTCGGCAGCACTTTGGTGGCGAGTAGTCCTCGCAGCGGATCGACACTCATTGCCGCCATGAGACCGCCGAGCCCGGCTGCGGTGGCGCCTGCTCGAAGTGCCCCTTGTGGCCCCGAACCGGTCATCATGGCCTCGTCGTACAGGAAGTCGTCTCCCCACGGTCGGCCTATCAGCGCATGGCTTCGGTGCACGACCCGGGTGTTTACCGACGCCATCACAAAGGGGGCGACCCAACGCTTTGATGCTTCGTCGCGCATGGGAGCCGACACGTTGGGTTGGCGAACGCCAGAGCGCATGCCGTTTGGGGCAAGCGCGTAGGGATTGGTGAGCACCCGGCGAATGTTGGGATCGCTCTTGGCCTGTTCGACAGTAGCGAGCATCGACGCGATCGTGCCGCCGCTCGCTCCACCCTTCAGAGCCTTGACTCGCATAGAGATCTGATTGCAGTGTTCGCCGAACAGTTCGTGGGCGGTGTTCTGGGTATACCAGACCCCAAGGTCGGAGGGGATCGAGTCAAAGCCGCATGCGTGGAGCACGCGGGCGCCGGTGCTGATTGCGGTCTTTTCGTGTGCGTCGATCATCTGTTGCATCCACTGGGGTTCACCCGTGAGATCGCAGTAGTCGGTTCCGGCAATGACGGCCGCCTCAACGAGTTCGGCGCCGTACAGCGAGTACGGGCCAACGGTCGATACGACGACTCTGGTTGAATCGGCGAGTCGGCCGAGCGCCGCAATGTCATGGGCATCGGCAACGATGTGGTCGACGGTGAGCCCGAGTTCGTTCGACATGGCTCGCAGCTTCTGTTCGCTACGTCCGGCGATTGCCCATGACACCTCACCGGAGTTTCCGAGTCGATCCAATAGGTGGCCGCAGAGGATGCGTCCTACAAAACTCGTCGCGCCAAACACGACGATGTCGTAGTGGCGGTCTTGGCCCGTGTGCATGGCTGAAAGTCTAGGTTGTCTGGCGCTAAGGCTGTTACTTGGTGGTTCGCCAGCTAGCGTTTGTCGTCATGAGCAGCAACGCTGATGCAGACCACATTCTCGATGTTGACCTGCTCGCCTTCGAGCACGGTACCGAAGCGCAGCGGGCGAGCGTTGTCGATGGAGTCGTACAGAGTTTGAAAAGTGGGTTCGTTTATACCGCCCACGATCTCGGTGAGGGGTTTCTTGACGAGGCCTATGGAATGTTGGGCGAGTTCTTTGCCGCATCGACCGAAGAAAAGGCGGCGTACCGTCGGCCCGAGAGCAACGGCCAGACCGGCTACACGGGATTGCTGGTCGAAACTGCGGCCGATGCCGATGTGGCCGACTGGAAGGAAATGCTCAATTGGCGGGCGCCGCTCCCAGAGAAGCATCCGTTGCTGAACGCTGGCTATTTCGATCCGGTGCTGCCCGAGGACACAATTCCCGGGATTGAGGCGGTACTCCTTGAGTTCCATCGCCGTGTCTATGAGATTCAGCGCCGCTTTCTGCGGATCATCGCAATCGGCATTGGGTGCAACCAACACTTCTTTGACGAGATGGTTACTGATGGGCCGACATTGACCCGCGCCATTCGGTATCCGCCGATGACCGAAGCGCCAGATGGCGAACATGTATGGGCGGGAGCGCACGATGACATTAACCTGATCACCGCGCTGCCTCGGGCGACGGCGAAGGGCCTGCAGGTGCAGGTCGATGATGGATGGGTCGACGCGGTTCCCCCCGATGGACACATGGTGATCAATACCGGGTTGATGCTCGAACGGATCACCAACGGCGTCATCATGCCCGGACGTCATCGTGTCGTGGGTGACCCCGATTCGCCGGGCGAACGCTTGAGCGTCGTGCAGTTCTGTCATCCAACGCCGTGGACAATGTTGAGCCCGGTGCCGAGCTGTGTGACCGCCGATAACCCGTTGGCCTATTCGACGGTGAGCGCCGATAGTGCGCTACAGAAGGTTCTCTTCGAAATCAACCTGTTGAGTTAGCGTCGGCGCTCGTCTCGCCAGGTTGCTAGTTGAGCCAGGGTTGCTCTGGGTATGCCTGAAGGAACTCGGTCATGGCACCTTGTCGGGCAACGACGCGAGCCCACAGGTGTTGAAAGTCCTGGTCCCAAAGATCTGAGGGTTCGCATCGAGCAAGGATCCATGCGCCACCGCGCAGTTCTGATTCGAGCTGCCGAGGTCCCCATCCGGCGTATCCGCTGAAGGCTCGTGCCCGCTCGAGAGGGCTCGCTGGTGCTTCGTCGGCTAAATCGAGTAGCCCGATGCCTCCGTGCATGAAGTACATGCCCGGTGATGCGGGGTCGACCGGTTCGGCGAGCACGAGAGCAGTGTCTTGCTCGACTGGCCCTCCAACGAAGAGCCGTTCGGGTCGAGCAACGTTTCCGAGTTGCGGAATTGCATCGCTGACGAGCATCTCGCTCGGACGATTGAGTACGAGACCCATCGAACTCGACTCGTCGTGTTCGAGCAAGAAGATGACCGTGCGATCGAATGTCATGTCGTGCATGCCAGGCGTGGCGACGAGGAGCATTCCGGACTCGAGCATGCAACCAGTCTTGTCACAGTAATTTCGCGACGTCCCATTGGGCGGCCGAAGTTCTTTAGGCCCGGCGCACCGTCACGATGTCGGAGGTTCGAAATGAGGCCACTCGCGTTGACCACGAATCGATGACCAGCCGCTGGGACTCGACAGCGAAGAACGTCGTGAGGGGCCCTTCCTGCTGGTATGCGTCGACGCCCTGGACTTGTTCGACACGTTGGTTGGCGAGTTCGACGGAGAATGCGGCCATGGGAGGAGACTCTTTTCTGGTGGTCCAGCCTGGGGCTGAAGCTGATGAAGCTGATGAAG
>CALKGG010000063.1 GCA_938084885.1 uncultured Acidimicrobiales bacterium | reverse complement strand
GTGGAAACTTCGAGGCCTGTGTTACGAGCGCCTTGCAGCCCCTGGACGCGAGCGTTGGGCACGACGACGACGGGGCGATTCCCACCTTCGACAGCCAACGAGTAGTCGGGACTAGTGACATCGAAGATCACGATGGTCGTGATCGTGCCTTCGTAGTCTTGGGCGTTGATGGCGGCGAGGGTCTCGCGCAGCATCTCTGGCCGGTCGCGGGTAGCGACGATAGTGGCAACACTCTGCGGCATTAGCCCTCCTTGCTATAACGGTAGCGCCCGAGCATTGGGCGCGTCACGGCACTGACCAACGACCGCATCTTTGGGTCGAGATCGGTCCGCCACTGTTCATCCACCCGAAGTTGGACCGGCTTGCTTTCCAACCGAAGTGGATTGCCAGAGACGGAGTGGCCACCGTCCAAGATCAGGGGCTCTTCACTCGCGAAGAGCGACTGAGCCATTGGCTCGAGACCGGCGAAGTCAAAGATCTGATCCAACGTCTCAGCCGGGTTCTGCACGAAGTCCTCGTAGCGAACCATCGTTGTTGGAACACCGAGGCGATCCATGTTCGAGAAAGCCCAGTTGAACCACAGCCAGCGCAGTCCAATACGTCCGGGGTGCAGCGTGTCCATTTCGGCGTCGCCACCTTGGACCTCAGGCCGCGTGATGATCTTGGACCATGAGTTGGCAACCCCGCGTGGGTCGCGGACCACGTGCAGGATCCGCAGATCGACGTCGGGCAGCTGGCGGAGTAGGAGCGCAGTGGAAATGTGTTTCGATGTATCGACGATCATTGGCTTGTCGGACACTTCGAGAACAGCGCGGAGCACTCGACTCATCACCGCGCCGTATTGGGTGATGCTGGTGGCGAAGAACCGTGCGGTGCTTGGCACCATGAGCGAGGGGATGTGGCGGGTGCGGTCTGCTCGCAGCTGGAGCGTTCGCATACGTTCGCCAGAGATGCGGTCCCATCCACCAAAGGCGATTTGGCCAACCTCGGACCAGAACTCGCATGCATCGAACGCATGTCCGCAACCACAGAGGTTGTTCTCGATGACGCCTCGCTGCCAGAGGTGAACAAGCTCACCAATATTGACCATGTGCGGGTTCTCGTTCAACAGGTCAGACATGATCGTGCTGCCCGAACGCGGGACCGAACCAATGAAGAGCACAGGGATCTTCGAGACTTCGCTCGTAATGGGGGTGACCTCGGCGAGGTGTGGGCCCTGCAAGCGTGCCCGTGGACCGAAGAGTTCGACCATCTGGCCTTCGAACTTCAGGACCGAAAGCGCAGCGTGACCATCGTCGACGGCGACTTCTGGCGCGCCGCGCTCGACGGCAAGGTCGAGAAGGCGAAAGAACTCGTCTTTTGTTCGGGCGAGCTGAATGTCGCCGTGCGTTGCAAGGCGTTCGCAGAAGTCGACCTGGTGATCGTTGACGTGCTCGTCGTAGCGTTCTTCACGAGGAACAACGATCGGAACAGATCCGTTCTTGCGGCATTCCATGATCGTGGCGGGACCGCCATGGCAGACCACGACCGACGCCTGCTGAAACTCTTCGATCAGCTGGGTTCGCTGAAGGTACTCGACGCTCTCGGCGTACTCGGACTCTGCTGAGGTACCGCGCTGAACTATCACATGTTCGACGTCGCGGCCGACCGCAAGCCATTCATCCAACCACCAGATAAGACGGTCGAAGCGATGGTAGTCGGTTCCAACCGAGACGAAGAGACGTTCGATTCCCGGAGACGGTTCGGCGACTGGGGGGAGTGAGATTTCGGCTGCGTCGCTCACATCAATCTACCTATGAGTTCCGCCTTGGGATGAAACACCAACTGATCCTCCCACTGGACGAGGAAACTGCTCGACAGCGGGGCGCACAGGCGAGCGGTGAGCGATGCGTGGTCGATGCGATCGTAGACCTCGATAAAGACCGTCTTGACCCCCATCATTCGACCGAGCAGGAAGAACGGGAACGCGACTGCTGCACCGGTCGACACGATGACGTCGGGGCGTTCGCGGCGAAGCACTCGAAAGGCGAGGCCGAGATTCCGTATGAGGTTTGGGACGTTTCTGGTCGTTGGGTAATACGCCCAGTCGCAACGCTCCGATTCGAGGAGGTCGTGGCTATCGGGCATATCGAAGGTGACCCAGAAGCGGTCGTGCTTCTCCCACCATGGCTTGAGAACAAGCAGGTGGGCGAGGTGGCCACCCGATGACCCAACGAGCGCAATATTGAGCGGCTTGTCGGAATCGGGCAGAGCCTCGCTGAGTTCGGACGCAGTCATTTAGCGTTCTCCGTCTTCAAGATCGCCTTTGAATAGACCTTTGACGCTCGCAAACTGCGCGGCGTCGGTGACATCGCCCTGCGGTAGTGGCTGGGTTGCGAAACCTTCGACAGGTGCGGCACTCGGCTGGACAGCCTGCGGTTGAGCAACAGCCTGCGGTTGGGCAACAGCACCGTTGGAAGCAGAAGGCACACCGTAGTTTTCTTGTGCGTTTGGTTGCGCTGGGGCAAAGCCCTGGGTCGGTGGTGTTGACGCAAACGGATTTTGCGCACCATTCTTCACATTGCCGGGGATACCAGTCGGAACAGCAACGGTCGCAATATCGCCGTGGCCCGCGGGCAGCAGACTGAGTCGGCTGGTGCGGTTGAAGATGGCGCCAGCAAAGTATGCCTGCACGTTGTCGAGCTGGGTGCGGAGTTCGCTCAGCTCACTACGACGCGTCCGGCCTGCAGCGGCGACCACATAGACCGCGTCGACAATGGCGGCGATCTGCAAACCACCAGCATGGGTGAGCGCCGGAGGAGTATCGAAGACCACGACCATGTTGCGTTCTTTGGCAGCGGTGATGAGCGATTGCAACGCCGAAGCCGACAGCGAGTTCTCCGAGCCGTTGCCAGTCGAAAGCAAGCGGATACCAAGGCGATGACTTGCGGCATCGATAGCGAGGTGCGCTGCCTGAACATCGGCCGACGAACGAAGGAAGTCGTTAAGGCCGGGCTCTCCAACAAGACCGAAGATCCGGTCGATGACAATGTCGCGCCGATCGGCGTTAACAACAAGGACGTCGCGGCCAGCTTGGGCCATAGCGAGCGCCAGGTTGATCGTCGTTGTGGTACGACCTTCCTTCTCGTTTGCACCGACGATTGCGATCGAGTTCACTGCCACACCGTTTCGTGTGACCAAAGCAGCTGCGGCGACACGACGGAACGCCTCAGCACCTGGGGTATGTGCGCTGACCGCGGTAACGAGTGCTGGGCTGTCCTGGGTGATGCGAGGGATGTCGCCAAGGACTGGAACGCCGAGGTCTTGTTCGAGCTCCTCGGAGTCTCCAACACGACGGTCGAGCCGGTCGAGGCCGATTGCGACGACAGCGCCGAGCATGAGACCAACGAGTGCACCAGCGATCAGAGCGAGAAGACGCGGAACGCCCGAGCTTCCGGACTCCGGGGCGGACGGTGTACCGAGGAGGTTGCCGACGTCACTTGAACGGCTGCGCAGCTCGGTGAGCTGGCTGACCACCACGAAACTTGTGTCTTCGATTTCACGAAGGCGACGCTCGATGAGGCTTGCTTCGAGCGAATCCTCTTCAGCGGCGAGGAAGGCAGCTCGTTCGGTGTCTCCACGAACTTCAAGATCGGAGAATTCGGCTTCGAGGTTTGCGATGGTTTCTGAGCGGAGTGCTTGTTCACGGTCGCCGCGCCACGTGAGATAGGTCTCGGCTGTTGCAAGAACCACAGTGCTGGCTTGTTCGCTACTCGCGCCCTGATAGCTGAACTCGAGGATTCGAGTGCTGCAGTCGTCGACGAGCACGATGATCGATTCGGTGTTGCCAAGACATGCGGAGATGACGATGTTCTCGCGCCACTCTTCTAGCGTCAGGTCATCGAACTGATCGGCGACTTGTTGGCCAATAACTTGCGACGCGGCGATACCAATTTCGGTGTCTTCGTTGATGAGGTCAGCGCCCTGGGCAACATCTGAATCGCCTGGCACCAGCAGCACCGAGACACGGGACTCAAAGAACTGACTTGGGCTCGGGAGGAACAGGAGGGCGAGGAGAATGCCAACCACAGCACCGATCACCAGCACCCACCAACTGCGGCGGGCAATGCGTCCGTAATTACCTAGCTCGATTTCTTCGTCGTTCATGTCAATTCCTGCCCAGCACGGGCTGTAGGTCGCTGTAGAGAGAATCTCTTCAGCTCTATCCCTCTTGTCGGCCCGAGACACACCGGGGTTTAGCCTGCACGAAGCACCCACCCTAATTTATAGACGTTTGGCCTAGGCATTCAGTCGCGGCTGGCCTATGCGCGCCCACACCAGTGTGTCGCAAATATGGCGCTGTGCGATACACGTGTGCCGAACGAAACATGTCGTGACGGGACTTTGTGAAGCCGTTGTTACAAACTGAGTGCGGACTTTACGAGTTCTTGAATGTGGTTTCGCCACATACCCAATGCTTCGCCGTACCGTTGATCTCGGACCACGGACAGTCCATGGCGGATCCCCCTACACGAGGTGAGATAGAGCAACGTGACGACGACACACTCGCAATCCCATAGGCCACGGCGGGCCAACGTGCTGCGAGGCGTCCTTGTCTCGACATTGCTGTTGGTGACCGCATGCAGCTCGGCGGTCACGACAAGCGCACCTTCGACTACTGCCTCCACAGTCGAAAGTTCTGTGGCCGCTGAAACGCCACCAGTGTCTGAGATCACCGGCGAGACAGACGAGCTGGCCGATGACACGACCGAGGCACCAGAGCAGACGGGTACGTATCCAACCTCGCCACTCGTCGATGTGACCGCCGACCTCGATGGCGCGCTCCTTGGGATCTCGACAGGTCTCACCCGGGCCGAGCGAGCTCCCCGCTTTCGCTCGCTCGAGGCTGAGGCAGGTCGTCAGTTCGACATTGGGCATGTCTTTCATGCCTGGGACGACGCAATCCCGACCGAGGACGACCTGATGCACCTCGAGGATGGACGGATTCTGATGATCTCGTGGAACGGCACCGACACGATCGAAATCCAAAACGGCGTCCACGACGACTGGATCCGCACACAAGCAACCTCGGTTCGCAACCTCGAACAACCCGTCATGTTGCGCTGGCTCTGGGAAATGGACGGCAACCGGCGCCGCGACTGGGTGCATTCGGGTGAAGATTTCGTCGGCGCGTGGAACCACATCCGCGACATCTTCACCGAGGTTGGCGCCACCAACGCCCAGTTTGTTTGGTGCCCAAATGCCTTTCTGTTCTGGGATGGCGGCGATCCAACTCCGTGGTACCCCGGTGATGAGAACGTCGACTGGCTCTGCGCTGACGGCTACAACTGGGGCGACTCAGTCAATGGACCCGACTGGATGTCGTTCACCGAAATCTTTGAAGACTTCGTGGCGTGGGCCGAGCCCCGCAACCTACCCATCGTCATTGGTGAAACCGGATCGAACGAAGCGACCGACGATCCAAATGGACGCGCAGATTGGTTACGCGACGTTCCGGTGAGCCTTCGGAATGATCTTCCGGCAATCGATGCGCTCGTCTACTTCGACAAGGACTTCCGTTTCGCCGACCATCCCGACTGGCGCGTCGACACCACCCCACAAGCATTTGCGGCGTGGAACGAGATAGCACGCAATGAATATCTAAACCCGCTGGAGTAACTTGCCGAATGCCTCTGCAGAGGAATGCTTTGGGATCTTTGACACGAATAGGCGGCGCAGCACTAGTACTCATGCTGGCAGCTCTGCTTTTAGCGGTTGCCACAACCACCGCCGAGGCCCAAACCACGGGTGCACCCATCATCGGTGCGTACGCACAACCCCTCGGCACACAGAGCAATATCGACGCAATCCTGGCTCTCGAAGAAACTCTGGGCACCACCGTCCCCATGGTGCGGGCATTCGAACAATGGGAATCTGCCCTCGGCGAGGACAAGCCACTGCATCGGTTTGCTCGTGACGGCGGACGAGACCTCTCGATATCGGTCAAGCCCGATCGAAAGGACGGCACGGTGATTCAGTGGGCTGATATTGCCAATGCTCGACCCGGTTCGGTTCTTCACACCGAGATCCAAGCAATGGCGAGCAGCCTCTCGCGATTCCAGGCTCCGGTGATCTTCAACTTCCACCACGAACCCGAAGGCAACCGCAACGTTCGCTACGGGACCGCAGATGACTACATCGCGGCGTACCGAAACATCCACGCGATCTTCGAAGCCGAGGGCGTCACCAACGTCCAACACGCCTGGACTCTCGGCGAATGGGCCTTTGAGGTTGGCGACTTCTTCCCGACCGACAGACGCCGAGCAGAACGCTGGTATCCCGGTGACGATGTCGTGGACATCATTGCCTCCGACGAATACAACTGGAACAACTGCCGCGGCGAAACCACCGAACCGTGGACACCGCTCGCCAAAGACTTGGAACCATTTCTTCGGTTTGCCAATCAGCACCCGGACAAGCAGCTGATGCTCGGCGAGTTCGGGTCTGACGAAGGAACCCCAGGCCAGAAGGCGCAATGGATTCGAGACGCGCAGAACTGGTTCGCGACATCTCCCGACGGCGCCCGATTTGTGGCATTGCTCTACTTTCACGACGATGGCCGCGGTGAAGGCTGGCCGGAATGTGATTGGTGGCTCGACTCCTCTCCAACAGCCACGAACGCCTCCATTGCCTGGTTCAACGACCAACGTTTCCGCCGTCGCCTCGGACCCCAGGCGCTCGCCCAAATCTCCCACTCGTGTAACGGACAGGTCGCCACCATCACCGGCACCGCCGGCGACGACACGATCACCGGGACGTCAGGCAACGACGTGATTGCTGGCCTCAGTGGCGATGACACGATCTCGGGTCTCGGCGGCAATGACATCATCTGTGGCGGACCAGGCAATGACACGATCCGGGGCTTCGCTGGTGCCGACGTGCTCCTTGGCCAACGCGGTGCCGACGTGCTCCTCGGTGGCAATGGCAACGACCGGATCTGGGGCGGCAAGGGCAACGACGAGATCAAAGGACATGTTGGACGAGACCGAATCTTTGGCGAAGACGGCAACGACAACATCAGCGGCGGACTTAACGGCGATCTCGTCAACGGCGGTGCTGGAGCCGACACGATTCTCGGCCAAGCCGGCTACGACACCTTGCGTGGCGGGCAAGGTGACGACACCCTCATCGGTGGTGCTGGGGCCGACACGTTGGTTGGAAACCTCGGCAGCGATGTCTGTATGGGTGGCGATGGCAGCGACGATCTCACCTGCGAAGTGGCACTCCAGTAGCTGAACGTCGCAACGCAATACCCGTCAGCGGCGACCGTTATCCGAGCGTCGTCACCATGGCGCTCACGACCACAACCGACAGGAGCGACAACGGAACGCCAAGGCGGAGGTAGTCGGTAAAGCGGTAACCACCGGGGCCGTACACCATCGTGTTCGTTTGGTAGCCAACGGGGGTAAGAAACGATGACGAACCTGCAATCGCCGCGCCGATCACCATGACCCGTGGGTCGAGTCCCGATCCGTCAGCAATATCGAGGGCAATCGGGAAGATGAGCGCTACTGCAGCAGCGTTGGTGATGAGCTCGGTCAGGATCATCGTGGTGACCAAGACGCCAACGACCGCACCAAAGGTTCCCGCGAACTCGAGCGTCAGCAAGGTGCTCGAGATCTGGTCGGCCAAGCCCGATGTCGACACGGCCTGTCCGAGTCCAAACGCACCACCGATCATGAGCACCACGTTGACGTCGACAGCATCGCGCGCCTCGCGTGGACGCAGAACTCCGGCTCCGACGAGCAGAATCGCAGCGAGGATCGTGCTACGAGTGACCGACATCAGGTCGAGGAGAGGAAGCAGCACGACCAGCACGATTGCGCCGAGCGCGAGCGTCGACTTGCTCGACGCCGTCGACATCTCCGCGTCGAGTCGAGAGACGAGCAAGAACTCACCCGAGTCTCGCCAGCGGGTACGAAACCCCTTCTCTGCAACGACCAGCAGAGTATCTCCCGTCTGCAGCCGCGTCGCTCCCAACTTTCCGCCGAGTTGTTCTCCACTACGATGCACGGCCAAGATCGCGCCGTTGTAGCGCTGACGGAACCCAACGTCGGCTGGAGTCCGACCCGCCAACGGTGAGCTGGGCCCAACAACCACTTCAAAGAAGGCAACATCGCGATCGGCGTTCAGCTCATCGAGCGCGTCAGATTCTGCGGTGGTAAGACCGGCAATACCCTGCAGGTCGACAATGTCGTCAACTCGACCCGCAAAGACCAAACGGTCGCCGCCGCGCAGCGTCTGGGTTGGACGCACGGGTGCAATCGTGTGATTCGGACGTGCAATCTCGACCAGGTACACGCCGCTCAATGCCCGCAACCCTGCCTCGTGAACCGACTTGCCGTCGGCCGGCCCGCCAGGTTCGACCATCATGGTGACGGTGAAGGAGCGCCCGGCTTGTGCCTTGCGAGGCCGTCGACGCTCCGGTAGCACCAACGGGGCGAGGATCAAGATGGCGACCAGCCCAATCGCGGCAAGGGGCAGGCCGATCGTTGCGAGCTCGAACAATCCAAGCGCCTCGAACCCGGCACCTTCGAGCAACCCCGAGGCAACGAGGTTCGTCGAGGTTCCAATAGCCGTCATTGCTCCGCCGAGAATGGTCGCATACGAAAGCGGGATCAGGAAGGTCGATGCGCTTCTCCCCTTCTCATCGGCCCATTTGGTTACCGCTGGTGTGAGCATCGCAACAATTGGCGTGTTTGCAAGAAAGGCGCTTCCGAGCGCGGACGGGACAACCAAACGCGCAAGGTCGAGTCGAACCGTCTTTGGCGCCGCCAGCAGACGGCTCACGACCGGCTGCAACGCACCGGTCTTATCGACTGCACCCGCAAGAACATAGAGGCCAGCAACCGTGATCGGTGCCGTGTTCGCAAAGCCCGAAAAGGCCTGTTCTGCGGTCGTGACGCCAAGGACATAGAGCAACGCGGTCGCGCCAATCACACCCGCCGGGGGCGACACTCGTCCCCGGATAAGCCCGGCGACCATCACCGCAAGTACGGCGAGCGTTATCCATCCTTCTGCTGACACAACATTCCTATCGGACGATGAATGTCGAAAACGAGAAAGCCCCGGTCACATCTGCGACCGGGGACTTTCAACAGCGCACTGTGCTTATGACGGGGTGTCTCCTAAGAGGCCCACCGCATCGCTGCGGTTTGCCAGCCAATCGGCCAAATCCTCGTCCTCGTCTGCCGAGCTGTAGAACTCCATTGGGGTGTAGTCGGGCGCATGTGGCTCGACCTTTCGGTACTCGGCAATGCCGGTACCCGCTGGGATCAGCTTTCCAATGATGATGTTCTCCTTGAGGCCAATGAGGCCATCGCTCTTGGATTCGATTGCGGCCTCGGTGAGGACACGGGTCGTTTCCTGGAACGATGCAGCCGATAGCCACGACTCGGTAGCAAGCGATGCCTTAGTGATACCCATCAACTGTGGGCGACCTTCGGCGGGACGCTTGCCCTCCTGGACGAGCTGACGGTTTGCGTCGGCGTAGACCTTCGAATCCACGCTCTCGCCTGGAAGGAAGTCCGAGTCACCCGGCTCTGACACGGCGATTCGACGTGTCATCTGGCGAACGATGAGCTCGATGTGCTTGTCGTGGATCGACACGCCCTGGTCGCGGTAGACCTTCTGGACCTCTTCGACCAAGTAGCGCTGCGTTTCGCGCACGCCCTTGATGTCCATGAGTTCCTTGGGATCTCGGGGACCTTCGACGATTGCGTCACCTGCGGTGATCTCGTCGCCGTCGTTGACCTCGAGACGGGCCAGCGATGGCACCGTGTAGACGTCTTCGGTGCCGTCGTCTCCAATGATGAGGATCGTGCGACCCTTGCCATCGTCTTCGCCAACACGAACAATTCCGCTGGTTGCAGCGAGCGTTGCTTTGCCCTTTGGCGACCGGGCTTCGAAGAGCTCGACGACTCGAGGAAGACCACCGGCGATATCGCCACCACCGGCAACACCACCAGTGTGGAAGGTGCGCATGGTGAGCTGAGTTCCAGGCTCGCCGATCGACTGTGCAGCAATAACGCCGACAGCTTCGCCAGGCTCGATCGTCTGGCCGGTAGCCAGCGACGTGCCATAGCAGTGAGCGGAAACGCCACGATCCGATTCGTCGGTGAGCGGCGACAGCACACGAACACGGTTGATCGTGGTGTCGTCGCGCATGGCGATCATCTGACCTTCGTCAACCTCAGTACCCGCAGGGAACACCGTGCCGTCAGCCAACGTGACATCGTCAGCGAGCACACGGCTCAGGAGACGAGTCTCCAAGTAGGTGCGATGCCCAGCGGTCTCTGGCATGACGTCTTCGAGCCAGATACCTCGAACCGTGCCACCGGATTCGAACGGGTTCTCGGTGTTGACGATGAGCTCCTGGGCAACGTCGACGAGACGACGCGTCAGGTAGCCCGAGTCAGCAGTACGAAGTGCGGTATCGACAAGGCCCTTACGAGCGCCCGGCGTTGCAATGTAGTACTCGAGCATTGCGAGACCTTCGCGGAAGTTGCTCTTAATCGGACGAGGAATCATGTCGCCACGAGGGTTCGCAACAAGACCACGCATACCCGCGATCTGGCGGACCTGCATCATGTTTCCTCGAGCACCCGAGGTAACCATCATGTCGATCGGGTTGAAGTGCTCGGCTTTGAGACCGGCCTCCATCTCGTTCTTGACCTGCTCGGTTGCTTCGGACCAGATCTCGACCTCTTTCTGGCGGCGCTCACCATCGGTGATAATGCCGCGTCGGAACTGGGTCTCGACCTTCTCTGCGTCCTTTTCGTGGGCGTCGAGAATGCTTCGCTTTGACTCCGGGGTCTTCACATCGTCGATCGAGACGGTGAGGCCGGACTGTGTGGCGTAGCGGTAGCAAAGGTTCTTGATGCCATCGAGCGAACGGGCAACAACGGCCTTTGGATATTCTCGGGCCAAAGTGTCGACCAAGTCGCCCATGACGCCCTTTGCGATTGGCTCGTTGACATATGGGAAGTCATCGGGCAGCACCGAGTTGAACAGGATTCGCCCGACCGTCGTCTTGGTGTAGACGGCCGCGTCGCCATTGGCTGGCGTCTCGAGTAGAAGCGGGTGACGGTAGGTGACTTCAGCGTGAAGGTTGATGTCGCCAATTTCATAGGCCATCAGTACTTCGTCGAGGTCACGGAACGTCCGGCCTTCACCATCGGAACCGGCCACGAGCTGGCTCAGGTAGAAGGCACCGATGATCATGTCCTGGGTCGGCGTAACGAGCGGACGACCATTGGCCGGGCTCAGCACGTTGTTTGCCGACAGCATGAGGACACGGGCCTCGGCCTGTGCTTCTGCGGACAGTGGCAAATGGACCGCCATCTGGTCGCCGTCAAAGTCGGCGTTAAAGGCCGTGCAGACCAGCGGGTGAAGCTGGATTGCCTTGCCTTCGACAAGGACCGGCTCAAAGGCCTGGATACCAAGACGGTGAAGGGTTGGCGCACGGTTGAGGAGCACCGGGTGCTCTTTGATGACATCGTCGAGAACGTCCCACACCTGCGGCTTGCGACGCTCGACCATCCGCTTTGCGGACTTGATGTTCTGGGCAAGGTCACCGTCGACCAAGCGCTTCATGACGAACGGCTTGAACAGTTCGAGCGCCATCAGCTTTGGCAGACCACACTGATGCAAGCTCAGCGTTGGTCCAACCACGATGACCGAACGGCCCGAGTAGTCGACGCGCTTTCCGAGAAGGTTCTGACGGAAACGGCCCTGCTTGCCCTTCAACATGTCCGAAAGGGACTTGAGAGGACGGTTTCCAGGACCAGTCACCGGACGACCACGACGACCGTTATCGAACAATGCGTCAACGGCTTCTTGGAGCATGCGCTTTTCGTTGTTGACGATGATCTCGGGAGCACCGAGATCGAGGAGGCGCTTGAGACGGTTGTTGCGGTTGATCACACGACGGTAAAGGTCGTTGAGATCCGACGTTGCAAAGCGGCCACCGTCGAGCTGCACCATTGGGCGAAGCTCTGGTGGGATCACTGGCACAACGTCGAGGATCATGGCGCGTGGATCGTTGATCCGGTTGCCCTTTTCGTCACGACGGTTGAACGCTGCAACGATCTTCAGACGCTTGATGGCCTTCTGCTTACGCTGAGCGGAAAGTCCCTTCACGCCTTCTGGCGGATCGATCTGCGCACGGAGCTTGACTTCCTCGTCATCGAAATCGATGCGAGCAATCAATGCAGCAAGTGCGCCTGCGCCCATGCCGCCTTCGAAGTAGTCGGCGTAGCGAATGTGCATCTCGCGCCACAGCATCTCATCTTCGATGATCTGACGGGAGAAGAGACTCTTGAACTCGTCAAAGCTGCGGGTCAGGACATCGATTTCCATCTCGTAGCGCTCGCGGACCATTGCGAGGTCCTTGTCAACTGCGCGCTGGCGAGCCTTGATCTCGGTGTCTTTTGCCTTGTCCTTTTCCATCTGAGCAATCTCAGATTCGAGATCCTCGTGGACCCGGGCAAGCTCGAGTTCCATCTCTTTTTCGAGTTCGTCGCGCTCGGCGAGCATCTCGGCTTCGAGGTTTTCGAGGTCCTCGTCACGGCGTTCCTCATCGACCCAAGTCACGAGGTTCGCAGCAAAGTAAATGACCTTCTCAAGCTGCTTTGCCTTGAGCTCTTCTTTGGCCTCGGTGCCCATGAGCAGGTACGCAAGCCACGAGCGGGTACCACGCAGGTACCAAATGTGGACGACGGGCGCCGCGAGTTCGATGTGGGCCATGCGCTCACGACGAACCTTCGAGCGGGTCACCTCAACGCCACAGCGCTCACAGATGATGCCCTTGAAGCGCACGCGCTTGTACTTGCCGCAGTAGCACTCCCAGTCCTTGGTAGGACCGAAGATCTTCTCGCAGAAAAGGCCGTCTTTCTCGGGCTTCAGCGTGCGGTAGTTAATGGTCTCTGGCTTTTTGACCTCGCCGTTGGACCACATACGGATCGAGTCCGCAGTAGCCAAACCAATTCGGATCTGATCAAAGTCGTTTACGTCAAGCATGTGTGTGCAATCCCTCGCTGCGAGCTCGAGCCCTGCCGGCTCTCATTTGCAGATTTTTGTCCTGAATCGTTCTTCGTGGTCTGGGTGGTCATCTAGTTTCCGGCGAAGCGTGCAGCACGCTCAGCTTCACGGCGGGCATCTTCCTCGTCCGATCCACGCTCTGGGCGGGAAAGGTCGATTCCGAGTTGCTCGGCGGTGCGGTAAATCTCGTCGTCGATCTCTCGGAGTTCAACGTCAGCGCCCTGCTTGTCGAGAACCTCAACGTTGAGGCAAAGCGCCTGCATTTCCTTGATGAGGACCTTGAAGGACTCGGGAATACCCGGCTCTGGAATGTTCTCACCCTTCACGATTGCCTCGTAGACCTTAACTCGGCCGAGCACATCGTCGGACTTGATGGTGAGCAGCTCCTGCAAGCAGTACGCCGCTCCATAGGCCTCGAGGGCCCACACTTCCATCTCTCCGAAACGCTGACCACCGAACTGGGCCTTACCACCGAGCGGCTGCTGGGTGATCATGCTGTACGGACCAGTGGAACGAGCGTGGATCTTGTCGTCGACCAAGTGGGCCAGCTTCAAGATGTACATGAACCCAACGGTGATTGGGTTGTCGTACTGCTCGCCAGTGCGGCCGTTGAACAAGATCTGCTTGCCGTCGTCTTGGACCATGCGAGTGCCGTTTTCGCGCTCGGGGTTCATGTTGCGGAAGATCTGCTGAATCGTTGGGTGCTTGCCCGCAAGCTCGACCTCGTCCCACTTTGCACCATCGAACGATGGCGTTGCGACCAAGGTTGCTGGCCGAGTGGTTGGGCGGGTCTTGTATTCGGTGCCGCGGATTGGGTCGAGGCCGACCTGCTTTCCGTCGATCTCCCAACCCCAGCGAGCTGCGTAGCCGAGGTGCGTTTCGAGCACCTGACCAACGTTCATTCGACTTGGAACACCAAGTGGGTTCAAGATGATGTCGACAGGCGTACCGTCGGCCATGTGCGGCATGTCTTCGACCGGAAGGATCCGGCTGATGACGCCCTTGTTGCCGTGACGGCCAGCGAGCTTGTCGCCCACGCTGATCTTGCGCTTCTGGCCAACGTAGACACGGACCAGCTGGTTGACGCCAGGTGGCAGTTCGTGGTTATCGTCTCGGCTGAAGACCTTGACGTCGATGACCTTGCCGGTCTCGCCGTGTGGAACCTTCAGCGACGTGTCGCGAACCTCGCGGGCCTTCTCGCCAAAGATGGCTCGGAGAAGACGTTCTTCGGGGGTGAGCTCGGTTTCGCCCTTCGGCGTGACCTTGCCAACGAGCACATCGCCCGGGTTGACGTCAGCACCGACACGAATGATGCCGCGCTCGTCGAGGTCGGCGAGGATGTCGTCGGAGAGGTTCGGAATATCACGAGTGATTTCCTCGGGACCAAGCTTGGTATCACGGGCATCGATTTCGTGCTCGTGAATGTGGATCGATGTGAGCACATCATCACGTACCAGGCGCTCGGAGAGGATGATTGCATCCTCAAAGTTGTAACCCTCCCACGTCATGAAGGCGATGAGCAGGTTCTTTCCGAGTGCGAGCTCGCCGTGATCGGTCGACGGGCCGTCGGCGAGGATCGTGCCCTTCTTGACTGCTTGGCCTTCGGTGACACGCGGCTTTTGGTTGATCGACGTGTCCTGGTTCGAGCGTTCGAACTTGAGGAGTCGGTAGACCTTCTTGCCGAGCTTCTTGTACTCGAGCGTCATGCTGCGGCCATCGAGCTCGGTGACCACGCCGTCGTCTTCAGCAATGACCATGTTCGCTGCGTCGCGTGCGGCACGACCCTCGACGCCGGTTCCGATGTACGGAGCCTCGGCGGCGATGAGCGGAACGGCCTGTCGCTGCATGTTGGCGCCCATGAGCGCACGGTTTGCATCGTCGTGCTCGACGAACGGGATGAGTGCTGTAGCGATCGAGATGATCTGCTTTGGCGAAACATCCATCAGCTGAACTTCTGCCGGTGGAACTGCCGAAATCTCAGTGGTCGCACCGAAGAAAACGTCTTGTTCGAGCTGCAGGCGCAAGTCCTGAAGTGATGCGGCTTGCGGTGAACGGCGCACGAGAACTCGAGCGTCGGTTAGGTTGCCGTCGTCATCGACCTTGGCATTTGCCTGGGCAACGACGTATTCCTCTTCTTCGTCGGCCGCAAGATACATGATCTCGTTGGTGACCTTGCCGTCGATCACCTTGCGGTACGGCGACTCGATGAAACCGAACGGGTTCACACGACCATACGTTGCGAGCGCACCAATCAGACCAATGTTTGGTCCCTCGGGAGTCTCGATTGGGCACATACGGCCGTAGTGGGAGAAGTGCACGTCTCGCACTTCGAAGCCTGCACGCTCACGGGACAGACCACCCGGGCCGAGCGCCGAAAGACGGCGGCGGTGGGTAAGGCCCGAAAGCGGGTTGACCTGATCCATGAACTGGCTGAGCTGGGAGGTTCCGAAGAACTCCTTGATGGCTGCAACTACTGGACGGATGTTGATGAGCGTCTGAGGAGTGATTGCTTCGACGTCCTGGGTCGTCATGCGTTCACGAACGACGCGCTCCATGCGGGACAGGCCAATGCGCACCTGGTTCTGGATGAGCTCGCCAACGCTGCGGATACGACGGTTGGCGAAGTGATCCTGATCGTCGAGGCGATATCCAGGCTCGCCCTTTGCGAGGTGCAACAGGTATGAGCACGTGGCGAGCACCTCGGCTTGGGTGAGCACCGACTGGTCGATTTCTGGACGCTCGAGGTCGAGCTTAAAGAGCTCTTCGAGGCGGTCCATTTCGGGACCGAGCTTGCGGTTGAGCTTGTAACGGCCAACACGGCTGAGGTCGTAACGACGGCTCTCAAAGAAGGCGTTCTTGAAGTAGTTGCGGGCCGACTCGGCCGACGGTGGTTCGCCCGGACGAGCACGCTTGTAGATCTCGATAAGCGCCTCTTCTTGGGTGGGAGCGAGCTCACGATCCTTTTCCCACTGGCCTTCAAGGAAGTCGAAGTGATTGACGAACTTCTCAAGGAACCCAGGTGCATTCTCTTCGTCGAAGCCGAGCGCACGAAGCAACACGAAGAGCGAAAGGCGACGCTTGCGGGCAACGCGGGTGCCGGCGGTGACGTCCTTGCCTGGCTTTTGTTCGACGTCGAACTCGATCCACTCGCCGCGGTATGGGTGGATGGTTCCGGTGACGAGCTGGTGCTTTGCGAGGTTACGCAGGCGATACCGCTCGCCTGGCTGGAAGATGACGCCGGGCGAACGAACCAACTGCGACACGACAACACGCTCGGTGCCGTTGATCACGAACGTTCCGCGATCGGTCATCATTGGGAAGTCGCCCATGAAGACGGTCTGCTCTTTGATCTCGCCGGTGTTCGAGTTCATGAACCGGGCGCGCACGAAAATCGGCGCGCTATAGGTCATGTCCTTCTCTTTGCACTCCTCCACCGAGAACTTCGGCGGCGGACGCAGGTCTTCGTCGTTTGGATCAAACTCGAGTTCGAGCTGAAGCGTTTCTGAGAAGTCCTTGATTGGGCTGATATCGCGGAAGGTCTCGGCGAGCCCTTCTTCGAGCAACCAGACGAAAGACTTTCGCTGAACGGCAATCAGGTCGGGAAGTTCGAGCGTTTCTTCGATATTTCCGAACGAGTAGCGGTCGAGGGCAACAGAGCGTGAGGACACAGGGTCTCCTGAGGGCGACGGAGGGCGACGTCGGGCAACGTCGGAGCGCTCACTGAGATGCGCTGCTCAACCTGCACACAAAAATGCACAAGCGGAACTGCACCCAGAAAACGCCGCGACAACTGCGCAGCCTAGCGTCACCGTCGGCTAAACCGCAAGCGGGCACGCTGGCACAGCCCCACAAGTCTGCGGCGCTGGCCAAACGGTAACGAATCGCGGTCGGTTTGGTCAAGTGAAAAATTCGTCGATCCGGTGCTCACCCTCAACGGGGAACACCGGATCGATCAATGAAAATGGGCCGTTTCAGCGAACCGAAACGGTCAGAAATTACTTCAGTTCGCAGATGCCGCCGGCTTCTTCGATAGCAGCCTTTGCCTTCTCTGCGTCGTCCTTCGATGCCTTCTCGAGGATCACGGCTGGTGCGCCGTCGACCATTTCCTTGGCATCCTTGAGGCCAGCGCCGGTGAGCTCGCGCACAACCTTGATGACGCCGATCTTCTTGTCGCCGGCTGCGGAGAGCACGACGTCAAATTCGGACTGCTCGTCTTCAGCCTCAGCTGCAGCTGGAGCTGGTCCGCCCATCATCACTGGCGCTGCCGCCGTGACGTCAAAGCGCTCTTTGAACTCGTCCAGGAGTTCCTTGAACTCAAGAACGGTCATGCTCTCGATGCTTTCGAGAATTTCTTCCTTGGTAGCCATTTCAGCTCTCCTGTTTTCTTCGGTCTTGTTGAGATTGGTGTCGTGTCTTACGGGTATGAACTATTCAGCTTCGTCAGCTGGGGTCTCGGCTGCTGCATCATCTGATGCATCATCCGCGCTCGCCTCTTCTGGAGCTGGGTCTGACGCAGCAGCTTCGCTGCTGTCTGGCGCAGCAGCTTCGCTGCTGTTGCCAGCGCCGCCGGGGCCGCCCTTTTCGACGAGCGCTTCCATGCATCCAACAAACTCTTGGAGCTTGTTGTCGAGCAAGCCAGCGAAATCGCCCAGCATGTGCTCCATGGCGCCAGCGAATTCGGCAAACAGCACGTCGCGAGATGGAAGATCAGCAAGGGCCTTGATCTCATCTGAGCTGATGGCCTTGCCATCGAGAACGCCACCCTTAAGAACGAGCTTGTCGTTCTTCTTGCTGAATTCCTTCAGCGCCTTGGCTACCGCAGCCGCGTCGCCCTTTGAACCATCAGCCTTTTCGCCAACGAAGGCAAGAGCGGTTGGGCCAATGAGCAGTTCGTCGAGCTCGATACCGAGTTCGTTCGCAGCGAGCTTCACGAGCGTGTTCTTGTAGATCTTGTACTCTCCACCGGCTGGGCGAAGCGTCTCGCGCAATTCGGCCATGCCAGGAACATCGAGGCCGCGGTACTCGGTCAGCAGGACGCCATCAGCGTTCTCCAGCTTGTCCTTGACCTCAGCGACCACTGCGACCTTGTCGGCTCGTGGCTCTCCCATTGTGTGACTCCTCAGATTTGGCCGCCGCGGCGAAAACCGAAACGGACGTTCAACCGAAGACACGGCGAACGTCCGGACACACACACCAACCGGTGCGGGATCTGATGAGTCACCTACTCAGGACTTATGCACGAGGCACCTGAGGTCTTCGGAAAAGATATGCGATGTGTAAACCTC
>CALKGG010000062.1 GCA_938084885.1 uncultured Acidimicrobiales bacterium | reverse complement strand
GGTTCAAAATCCTTCACAAATCCTGTGGTGTGCGAGTCGGTAATCAAACATTTGCAATCATCATCCTTTGCGCATCGGCCGAAATTCGCTGATTCCTACAACTGCCACGTATGAAGCAGTCTCAGAGTTCCAGCGATCGTGGCACGCACAATCAGATCCACCCTTAGGCAAATCCACCCTTAGCCTGTGGCGATGACCTTGGCATTTGATCGACGAGCGTGCCTCGATGGAATCAAAACGATCTGGCCGTTGATGATTCCGGGCATACCGGTCGGACTGGTCATTGGCCTCGTCGTCGCCGAGCGCGGTGTGCCGTTGTTCCTTGGATGGTCGACCTCGTGGATCATCTTCGCCGGTTCTTCCCAGCTAGCCGCTGTCGAGCTCATTGGCGAAGGCGCCGGCGTCGCCGTCATTGTCCTCACGGTGTTCTTTATCAACGCACGACACATCATCTATTCGGCAGCGCTCCGTGAACGGTTCTCGGTCTATCCGCTATGGATTCGCATCGTCGCTCCGTATCTGCTGATCGACCAGCAATTCGCCGTCGCCGAAACCGCCCCGGAACTCGTCGACCCAACACCGGGCTATCGCCTCTGGCATTTCCTCGGCGCGGGAGCGTTCATGTGGACGATCTGGCAGTGTTCTGTCGGCGCTGGAATTCTCATCGGCGATCTTGTCCGCGACGAATGGCAGTTGATCTTTAGCGTGCCCTTGCTCTTTTTGGGGTTGATGGTCTTGTCGATACGAAACCGAGCGGGCGTCGCGGCTGCGGTTGTCGGCGGAACGTTGGCTGTCGTCGGCAGCGAACTTCCGCAGGGGTCAGGGCTACTCATGGCGATTGTTGTAGGAATGACTGTCGGCGCGGTCGTCGATCAACGAAATGGTGAACCGTTATGAATTGGATCGCCATTGCACTCGCCGGGCTTGCAACGTTCGCGTCTCGCTTCTCGTTTATTGCCTTTGGAAACAACGTCGAGTTGCCGCCAATTGTCGAGTCGGCGTTGCGTTTCGTCGCGCCAGCCGCCTTCGCTGCAATTTCGTTGCCGATCGTCCTCGGCGGCGACGGAGTGTCAGGGTTCTCCAATGACATACCCCGCGTGATTGCCGCAGGCCTTGCGTGCGCGTTCGTGTGGAAGACCAAGAGCCTCCCGCTGAGTTTGATCACCGGTATGGGAACACTTTGGCTCCTCGTCTGGATCCTTTAGCCCAACACCGAACCAGTGCTGTCGGGGTTGACGCTGCGGTTGCGACTGAAGTTGCCCATGTCGAGCTGGGCTCCCGTGTAGCGACCCGTCACAACGAGTGGGTCGCCATCGTGGTCATGACCGTTGCCGACGGCGACGATTAGTTCGGCCATCATGTGCGAAGCAACGCAGGCGTTCTTGAACTGGTTTCCGCTCGTTCCGCGAGCAGCAAAGAACCCGTCGAGGTCGGTGCGGTCATAGATCGGGCCCCAGTCGGAGCTGACGTCGTAGGCATCAGCAAGGCCCTTCCGTTGATGCGGGACGCCAAAGCCAGGCAGTCGCTTTGCGAGGCGCATCATCTGTATGTTCCACCGCTCCTCGGTTATCTCTCGGTTGAGCACAGCCATGTCGTCGACCCAATCCTCGCCGTCGCATTCGGGGTCGGCCGAACCAATAAAGATCTGATTTCCAGCCTCGGGACGGAAGTAGACGCCTTGCTCCTGATCGTTCACGAGCATGCCGTCTCGTTCGAAGTCGACTCCGGTCGGAGCCGCCGCGACGTGGACCTCGTGACGCATTGGGTTCGAGGTGATTGCGTCACGGCCGGAAAGTCCAGCGAGGTCGTTGACGCTGGCCGAAAAGGGTCCCCCAACGTTGACGACGACGGGAGCGTGAATCTCGGTGTTGTTCGAGAGCGCCACGCCCGTGACCGCAGTCCCGTCACTGGTCGTCAAGACCTTGGTCACGGTCGTGTTGAATCGAAACTGACCTCCCTTTGCGATCGCTGCCGTGTGGAGGTTGTGGGCAGCGAGCTGCGGATCGGATACGTAGCCCGCATCAGGCATGTAGAGTCCACCGGGAATGGAGCCCTCAGGGTCTGCCCAGAAACGGTCGTCGTCGAGCGTGCACGGTTCGCCAAACGAGTCCAGCGTCAGGAACGGGAGATTCTCCGCCATCTCGGTGCTGTCCCATTCTTCGTGGGGCACTCCGGTTTCCGATAGCCGGTCGAGGTATAACTGATAGAGCTGTTCGTCGGTGCGTAGGAACACGTGGCCGGTGGTGATCTTGCGGGCGAGCCCGCGTTCATCGGTGGTTTCGAGGTACGACTCGAAGTTCTCCCAATATCGGTTTCCCTCCCACGCGAGCTCGATTCCCGCAACGGTCGAGTAGTTGAAGCGAAGAATTGCTCCCGAGCTCGACGTCGACCCGTAGCCGGGCGCGGCATGCATGTCGACATTGCACGTCGACATACCGCGGCGGGCAAGCTCGAAGGCAATGCCCGACCCAAACACGCCCGCCCCAATAATGATGACGTCATAGCTCTCGGCCACAACGACCCCCTCACACTCTCAGATTCGACCCCACCCGTTTTTGTGAAGGATTTCGTACCGTATAGGTTCAAAATCCTTCACAAATCTGGGGTTGGGGTTCATTTGGTTGGGCGATTCTGTACGTACTGGTAGCCGAAGCGTCCCTTGACACAGAGGTTGCCGCTGGTAATCGAATGGTCCATTGGCGAGTCGACCTTGACAATTTGGTTGTCCTGAACATGGAGGTCGAGATTGCAGCCCACGCCGCAATACGAACAGACGGTTCTGGTGACCGTCTGGTCTTCTGGACGCCAATCCCCCATCTTGCGAAGGTCGAACTCGGTCTTGAACTGCAGCGCGTTCGTTGGGCACACGGCAACACAATTTCCGCAGTAGACGCACGCCGAATCGGGCAACGCCACGTCGAACTCGGTGGAGATGCGGTTGTTGAAGCCACGTCCGCTCATTGCAATGGCGAATGTCCACTGGGCGTCTTCACCACACGCCTCGACGCACTTGTAACACAGCACGCATCGGTCATAGGCCCGAATGTAGAGATCGTCTTCGATCTTGACCTCGTCGGTCATCCGCTCGGTTGTTTCGGGGTCGTATCGATCGAGGTCGGCGCCATAGTCGCCGAGCCAGCCCATGATGTCGTTCGACTGGGTCACATCGCTCGACGTTGCGAGGAACTCGAGCACCATCTTGCGGCTGTGCCCGACCCGCTCGGTGTCGGTCTTGACGACCATTCCCTCTTCGACCGGACGCGAGCACGACGGCACGAGCGTGCGGGACCCTTCCAACTCGACAACGCAGACACGACATGCATTCACCGGGGTGACTGTTGGGCCGTAGCACACGACCGGGGTGATCTTTCCGGCCTTCGTGCACGCATCGAGGATGGTGTCGCCTTCGAACACATCGACAGCTTCACCGTCGACCGAAATCGAGACCTTGGTGCGGATCTCCACAGGAATGTCGACAAAGGTCATGATCGCCCTCCAATGAGCCCGAGGTCAATGGCGGAAAGTATCGCCCCCGAAGCCGTGTGGCCGAGTCCGCAGATTGATGCGTCCTTCATCACCAGTGCAAAGTCATCGAGCATTCGTCGTTCCTGTTCGATCGGTGCACCCTTTTCGCGAATACGGAGAAGTGACTCGCCTTGGCGCACTGTTCCGACCCGACATGGCACGCATTGGCCGCAGCTCTCCTCTCGGAAGAACTGTGCGATGCGAGCCACGAAGTCGTGGTAGTCGACGGTGTCGTTGAGCAACATCACAACGCCCGAGCCGAGCGAGAATCCGTGCTCGCGACTGTCTTCGATCGTGAGGGGAACATCCAACATGTCGGTGCCGATGAACGATCCCGCTGCGCCGCCCATGAGTATCGAAGTGAGACTGCCGACGGGGCCACCGGCGAGAGCAATGACGTCGCGCAGTGTCGCACCGTAATCAACCTCGTACACGCCAGGTCGGGCAACATGTCCGGAGAGGCAGAACAGCTTGGTACCGGTGGACTTCTCGGTGCCGATCGCGGCGTACCCCTCGCCACCGAGCAGCATGATCTGGTTAACGTTGACCATGGTCTCGACGTTGTTGATAGCGGTTGGTTGGCCAAACAGGCCGTTGGTCGTGGGAAACGGCGGCTTGTTGCGGGGTTCGCCGCGGTAGCCCTCGATCGAGTTCAACAGCGCGGTCTCTTCACCGCAGATGTAGGCGCCAGCGCCGAGGCGAAGCTCGATGTCGAAGCGGAAGTTGTGCCCGCCGACGTCGTCTCCAAGCATGCCCATACTGCGGGCTTCGGCGATTGCCGACTGCAAACTGCGGGTGGCTTCGGGGTATTCGCCACGAATGTAGATCCAGCCCTGTTCGGCGCCCATTGCGTAGCCGCCAATGGTCATTGCTTCGATGAGTGAGTACGGGTCGTGTTCCATCAGGACCCGGTCTTTGAAGGTGCCGGGTTCGGACTCATCGGCGTTGACGACGAGGTGCCGGGGGCCTGGCTCGGCGGCAACAGCGGACCACTTGAACCCTGTCGGGAACGCGGCGCCACCGCGACCGGTGAGTCCGGCGTTGCCGACGTGGGTCACGACCTCAGCGGGGCTCATCGACACCGCTTTCGCGAGTGCTTCGTACCCGCCGGTCGCGACGTAGCCGTCGTAGTCGACCGCTGCGGCGTTGTGGACGCGGCGCAAGAGGGTGAGATCTTCGCCAGCTTGTGGAACGGGAGCGACTGGTGTGGTCATGGCGCCATCGAGCGCAGCGAGGACCGAGTCCTTCGTCGCCGAGCGGACACTGACGTGTGCTTCGCCGGTGCGTTGGACAAAGACGGCGGGAGCCTGCTCACAGAGACCGAGGCATGGACTGCCGTGCACGTTGTGGCCACCAGCTGCGAGCTCGCCCTTAAGTTCGTTCGCACCTTGAATTCTACATGCCGTGTCGTCGCAGACATGAAGAGCGTCTGGAGCCGTGGGGGCTTCGAAGGTGAAGAGCTCATAGAAACTCGCCACACCGTAGACCTCTGCGGGCGGTACCTGGAGCGTCGTTGCGATCTCGTTCATGGCCCCTTCGCTTAGCCAACCAATGGCGTCGCGCACATCGTGGAGCACGGGCAAAAGTAGGTGGCGCCGGTTGAAAATGCGTTCTTGTCCGCCCCGGGCAATGCGATCTCCGTCGAAGGTCAACGCGGGGCCAGCAGCATCAAAGCTGATTTGTCCGGGGTCTTGAAGCACGACCGAGTCGGCCACTGCGGAGCGCTCAGCCTCGGTCGGCGTAGCGGCCGTGACCGCAATTTCAGGCATATCGTGTCCTAGTTCGTAGTGGTCACGCTGCGATGAGCGGTTTGACGTTGATGGCGGTGGCTTTGAACTCGGCGGTTCCCGACTTCTTGTCCCAGGCCTCAATGGTGAGCTGGTTTGTGTCGGTTGTATCGGCGAAGTGATAGGTGGTGAAGCACAGGCCAACGGGCAGGTCAGGCTGCACTCGCACTTCCATCTCGATCGTGGCTCGACGTGACGACACTTCGGCACGGTCACCGGTCGAGAGGCCGAGGCGGGCCGCGTCGGACGGACTCATGTCGAGCGCTTCACCCGAGCGGATGGGCGAGTTGTAGCCGTCGGACTGCACGCCGGTGTTGTAGCTGTCGAGCACTCGGCCCGTCGTCATCAGCAGTGGGTAATCGTCGTTGAGTTCGTCGACGTGTGGGCGCCACGTGTTCTCGGTGAACGGGGCAGGTTCACGTCCGCCGAGGTCGTCTTCCCATAGCCAGCCGTGCAGGTAGAGAGTGCCGGGGTGATCGAGCGTTGGGCACGGCCATTGCAAGCCGCCCTCGGCTTCGAGGCGTTCCCAGCTCATGCCCGCATGCATTGGCGACACGGTACGAAGTTCGTCCCACATCTCTTGCGGGCCCGGGTTTCCCCAACCCGGTTGCATCCGTTCGGCGATCATGTTGATGATCTCGAGGTCGTCCTTTGCTTCGCCCGGCGGGTCGAGGGCCTTGCGGACTCGCTGCACTCGACGTTCCGAGTTCGTGACCGTGCCCTCGGCTTCGGCCCAGCCCGCCGATGCGGGAAGGACGACGTCGGCGAGTTCAGCTGTGCGCGTCAGGAAGATGTCTTGGACTACGAGCAGGTCGAGGCCGCGAAGCAAGGCGCGTGCATGGTTGATGTCGGCTTCAGAGTCGGCGGGGTTCTCCCCAATGCAGAAGACCGTGGTGAGCTCGCCCTTCTCCATTGCTTCGAACATAAGGGTGAGGTGCTTGCCTGGTTCCGGGGGAATCGTGCAGTCCCACGCAGCGTCGAACTTGGCGCGGATCTCATCGTTTTCGACGTCCTGGAAGCCGGTCAACTTGTTGGGCAGTGCGCCCATGTCGCCGCCGCCCTGGACGTTGTTTTGCCCTCGAACCGGGACCAGGCCTGACCCGTAGCGTCCCACGTGGCCAGTGAGCAACGACAGGTTGCACAGCGCCATGACATTTTCGGCGCCGGTGTGGTGCTCGGTGATACCGAGCGTCCAGCAAATCTGCGCGGACTCTGCTGTTGCATAGGCGGTCGCGAGTTCGGCGATTGCGTACTCGGGTAGGCCCGTTACCTCGGCGGTGCGCGCAAGCGTCCATTCGCTGATCGATTCCCGGTAGGCGTCGAGGTTTTGTGTCGAGTGTGCAATGAACTCGTCATTTTGGAGGTCGTTGTCGAGTATGTATTTGCCAACACCGTTCGCGAGCGCGATATCGGTGCCGACGGTGAGGCCCATCCATAGGTCGGCGAACTTGGCCGTCTGCGAGCGCCGTGGGTCGACGACGATCATTTTGGCGCCGTTGCGAACTCCGGCGAGGGCGTGATGGAAGAAGATTGGGTGCGCTTCGCGAGCGTTTGATCCCCACATGATGATGAGATCGGTGGTTTCGATTTCCTCATACGAGACCGTTCCGCCACCTGCACCAAAGACTGTCGCCAGACCGACGACCGATGGAGCGTGTCAAGTTCGATTGCAGGAATCGATGTTGTTCGACCCCATAACTTTTCGGGCGAATCGTTGCGCCGCGTAGTTCATTTCGTTGGTGGACTTCGAGCAGCTGAACATGCCAAAGGCTCGTTCGCCGTCATCTTTCACGGCAGCAAAGCCCGCGGCCACGCGATCGATTGCCTCATCCCACGTTGCAGGGACGAGTTCGCCATCAACTCTGACGAGCGGGGTTGTCAGTCTCTGCCTTGGCATAGGTTGTCCGTTTCGTAGGGGGCGTTTGAACTGCTTCGAACAGTCTGCAAATCGTGGCGCCACAGCGGTGCGCCGACCGTCACATCCTAACAGTATTCGACGCCCGCGTGTTCCATATTGCAGGACTGTTCCACGATGTGGAACCGAAAGGCCGTTGCTGGCCCGCATCCACGGCGGGACGACCCGATTGCATCGTTGGCCCAATCGATCCATGTGGCGACGTCCACCCGAAGTGTGGACCACGACATATGCTCATCCAATGCGTTGGTCCAACCTCTTTACCCCCACCCTGCGAGAAGCTCCCGGCGATGCCGAAGCCGCAAGTCACCAGCTGTTACTTCGCGGCGGATTCATGCGCCAGCTTCACGCCGGGCACTATTCGATGCTGCCCCTGGGCTGGAAGGTGCATGAAAAGGTCGCGAAGATCGTCCGCGACGAGATGAACGCGATTGGCGGCCAGGAGTTTTTACTCCCGGCCATGCACCCCAAGGCACTCTGGGAAGCATCGGGGCGTTGGGACGGCATGGGCGATGAAATGTTCCGCCTTCACGACCGTTCAGGCACCGAAGTAGGTCTCGGCATGACCCACGAAGAGGTCTTCGCATCGATCGCAACCGAGATCAACAGCTACAAGACACTCCCCCAGATCTGGTACCAGATCCAGTGGAAATTCCGCGACGAGCCACGCCCGAAAGCTGGCCTGTTGCGCGTTCGCGAATTCGCAATGAAGGACAGCTACAGCCTCGACCTTGACCACGCCGGACTCGATGCCAACTTCGACAAGCACCACGACGCCTACGTGCGAATCTTTGACCAGCTCGACCTCGCGGCGATGCCCGTCGAAGCGTCGTCGGGGGCGATGGGTGGCGCTGGATCGATCGAATTCATGGTGCCGAGCCCAAGCGGTGAAGACGACGTGGTCCGATGCCCCGACTGTGACTATCGAGCCAATGTCGAACGGGCCACATCGAAGGTCACCCCCATCACCGACGATCCGCCACCAGCTGAGCCCGAAAAATTCCCAACCCCCGGCATCCGCACGATCAAGGCACTCGAAGCAGCGGGCGCTCCAGCGACAAGCCAGATGAAGTCGATGATCATGATGCTCGACGGCAAGGTGACGATCGCGGTTGTACGCGGCGACCAGAAGCTCAACATACAGAAACTCCAAGATTCGACCGGCGCCATCGATCTGCGGCCAGCAACTCCAGACGAGACGGTCGAACACTTGGGCGCACGGCCCGGCTCGCTCGGCGCGGTGGGCGTGGCCAACGACATTGCAATCTATGTCGATGCGTCACTTCGCGGGCGCACGAACTTGACCACCGGCGCAAATGAAGACGACTTTCATTACCGCGGCGTCGACATCGAGCGCGACATCAACGTGGCCGAGTACATCGATCTTCGCGAAGTGCAAGCGGGCGAGCATTGCCATGTGTGCGGCGCCACGCTCGAGATTGTTCGATGCATCGAGGCGGGACACATCTTCAAGCTCGGCACAAAGTACGCCGAGGCAATGGGCGCCCAAGTGCTCGATGCCGATGGGAAAATGCAGACGATCGTCATGGGCAGTTATGGCATTGGGATTGGTAGAAACATGGCGGCCATTGCCGAAACCCACTACGACGAAAAGGGCCTGGTGTGGCCAGCGTCGGTCGCACCTTTCGAGGTGGTCCTGACCGTGATGAACATGTCCGATAGCGACACAGTCAAAGCAGCCGAGACGCTCTACGACGAGCTCCGGGCCGCGCGAATCGACGTGCTGATCGACGACCGCGACGCTCGCGCCGGAGTGAAGTTTGCCGATAGCGAACTGATCGGCATTCCCTATCGTGTCACGTTGGGCCCTCGAGGCATTAAGGATGGTCTGGTCGAGTTCACCGAGCGCAAGACCATGCAAACAGAAGAGGTTGCACTCGGCGACATCGCAGCGAAGGTGATCGCTACCCTCGTGTGAAGCCCGACACATTGTCCCGCATCGTGGGAAAGCGTGTTCCACATTGTGGTGAAGTGTTCCACATTGTGGTACAGTGCGCAGATGGCAGGGGTTCAATCCATCGAACGCGCATTCACCATCCTTCGGTCACTTTCCCTTGGCGCAACCGGGGTGACAAACCTCAGTGAACGCACCGGCCTTCCCAAAAGTACGGTGTCACGACTGCTGTCCAGCCTCGAATTCGAACGTGCCGTGAGCCAACTCGACGACGGCACCTACGAGCTCGGCGAAGGCATCGGCGAACTCGGCAACAGTCTGCGCAGCGGCCAGAACGCCGTCGAGATCGCCCGGCCACACATGATCGAACTTATGGAGATGACTGGCGAAGCCGTCGGCATCAACCGCTTCGACGGCAACGTGGTTCGCACGCTGCTCCAAGTCGATGATCCAGCGAGTTCGGTCGTGGTTCGAAACTGGACGAACGAACCAACCCCAGCACACGCTGTTCCCGCAGGACTCGTCATTCTGGCCTATTCGAGTCGGGCCACACAGAACGCGTTTCTCGATCAAGAGTTCGAGCAACTCACAGACAACACCATGACGAGCCCGACCGAGCTTCGCGACCGGTTCGCTCAGATCCGCGACGACGGATACTGCTGGGTCTTCGAGGAGTTCACTAACGACATCAATTCGGTCGCTGCGCCGATCGCCGACCCCAACGGGCGCATCACCATGGCCCTCCACGTCCACGGCCCCGCGTTTCGATTTCCCGAAGACCTCGACCAGGACGAACTCGGCACCAGGGTCGCCGCCACCGCACAACGCATCGAAGCCCAACTGCTCGAAACCTAACCCAACGTCGCACAACGCTCGACCACCCTCGGCGCGTCGCCACGGGAGCGGACCAGCTAGCGTGTGACCACGTATGGACGCACGAATTTTCATCGAGCCACAACAAGGAACGACCTACACCGAGGTTCTCGCGTTCGCTACTCGGGCCGAAGAACTCGGTTTTGACGGCTTCTTTACTTCCGATCACTACGAGAAAATGGGTACTCACGTCAGCGGCCTGCCCGGACCGCTCGACGCATGGATCACCCTTGCAGGCCTCGCCCGAGACACCGAACGCCTTCGGCTTGGCACGCTCGTATCGCCAATCACGTTCCGAAACCCGGGCCAACTCGCCATCCAAGTCGCGCAAGTCGACGAGATGAGCGGCGGGCGAATCGAACTCGGAATCGGCGCAGGATGGTACGAGGCCGAACATGGTTCGCACGGCATTACGTTCCCGCCCACCACCGAGCGATTCGACCGCTTGTCCGAGGGCATCGACATCATCACCGGCATGTGGCTGACCCCCGAGGGTGAAACCTTCAGCTACGAGGGCCAGCACTACCAGCTCACGAACAGCCCGGCGCTACCAAAGCCGTGGCAACGCCCCACTCCCCCGATCATCATTGGTGGGACCGGTAAGCGACGTACGCCAAACCTGGCGAGCCAACACGCGACGGAATTCAACGTTGCCTTCCATTCACCAAGCGAATGGGCAGCGGCGTGCAGTCCAACGGTCGAGGCCTGTGAAACGCGCGAACGCGATCCCGAAACGTTGGTGTGGTCGGCCGCGCAAGTTGGCGCTGTTGGTTCAAACGAGGCCGAATTCTCTCGTCGTGCAGCGGCCATTGGACGAGAGACCACCGAGCTTCGCCAGAACGGCGTCGCGGGCACCGTCGAGGAAGCCCGCGATTGCATTGCCGAGTTCGAGGCGGTTGGATGCACACGCATGTATCTGCAGTTTCTCGACCTCAAGGACCTCGATCATCTCACGACCATGGCGGAGGTTCTTGACCTATGAGCGAAACCAATCGGCACGACGACGGACACGACGCTGGTTGGGTCGAGTCATCGTCGACCGGAGCCATAGCGACCTTTGGCCAAAACGTTGCGAACAGCGTGATACTCGTTGGTGGGCTCCTCGCACTCATGTGGATAATCGAGATCATCGACACGGCAATCCTCAGTAACGCACTGCAGGCCAACGGGATCCTTCCACGCCGGGTGTCTGGCCTCGACGGCATACTCTGGTCGCCATTTCTCCACGGTGGCTTCCCTCACCTCATCTCAAACTCGATTCCCTTCGGCGTCTTAAGCCTGCTCGTACTGACTGGTGGGCGCGCTCGATACCTCAAGGCGAGCGCCATCATCATTGTTCTCGGGGGCCTGTTCGTTTGGGCGTTCGCGATTGGAAGCAACGAGAACCACATCGGTGCAAGCGGTTGGCTCTTCGGCTTGCTCGGATTCCTCCTCGCTGCAGCCGTTCTCGAAAAGCGTCCGCTTAGCATCATGGTTGGGTTCATCGCCATCATCTTCTACGGCGGAACAATCTTGGTGAGCTTCGTACCAACGTCAGGGATTTCGTGGGAAGGCCACCTTTTTGGTTTCGTCGCCGGCGCGATCGCGGCTCGGGTAACGGTGCCAAAACGGTCACTTCCGTCACTCGATCCGCCAGAGGTTGGTTAACGTACCCCAATGAGCACGCGGGAAACCCTGCTAATTCGGATCAGCGGACCAGACCAAACCGGCATCACCACCGCAGTCATGGGCATCCTGGCCGCAGCCGACGCTTCGGTGCACGATGTCGAACAGATCGTGGTCCGCAGCAAGCTGACCCTCGAAATTGTCGTCGATGTTCCGCGCGGCAAGAACGTCCTCAAAGACATGCTGCTGCTCGGATGGGAACGAGGACTCGACGTCGACTTCGACATGGTCGACAGCGCGCCCGCCATCTCGATCCCTTCGCTCATCGTGTCGATCATCGGTGCTGAGCTTGGACCGAACGATCTTGAATCAGTGACGTCGGCGATCGCCAAGTCCAACGGCAATATCGAACGCATTCGTCGCCTGGCACGATCCCCCGTGTGGTGTTACGAGTTCGAAGTCCACGGTGGCCACCTCGAAGAGATGCGCGCACTACTCATGGATTCAGCTGCCGATAGTCCACGATTCGATGTGGCAGTGCAACGGTCGGGACTTCGACGGAGAGCACAACGACTCATTGTTCTCGACGTTGATTCCACGCTGATAAAGAACGAGATGATCGACCTGTTGGCCGACCAGGCTGGGGTCGGCGAGCAATCCGCAGCCATTACCGAAGCTGCCATGGCGGGCGCCCTCGACTTCGAAGAGTCCCTTCGACAACGTGTGGCACTCCTCGCCGGGCAGCCCATCGAGATTATCGACCGGGCCTATGACCAGCTCGAGCTCACCGCAGGCGCCCGAACGTTCATCCGGACACTCAAACGACTCGGCTACAAGGTGGCGATCGTCAGTGGCGGCTTCGTGTCCTTTACCGATCGCCTTCGAGATTCCCTCGAACTGGATCATGCGTATGCAAACCAGCTCGAACAGAAACGAGGGGTCTTGACCGGCGAACTTGTTGGACCAATCATCGACCGTGCCGCCAAGGCACGCCTCCTTACCGAACTGGCCGACGCAGAGGACATCGATGTCGAACAAGTTGTGGCGGTCGGTGACGGCGCCAACGATCTCGACATGTTGGCCGCGGCCGGACTCGGCGTGGCGTTCTGCGCCAAACAAGTCGTTCGAGAGGCCGCCGATGCCACCCTCAGCACCCCGCATCTCGACGCAGTGCTGTTCCTCCTCGGCGTTCGACGAGAAGAGGTACTCGCCGATGAGCGAGACACAAACACGTCGTAGATTTGACTCCTGACGTTCGGCGTGGCCCGATTGTCCGCACATCTCGGCGCCGTGGCTGTGACATCTACACGACGTTTGTGGACATCGAGTCCAGTCGCTCTAGGTTATTCGAATGGCACGCGTACTGATCACCGAAAAGCTCGCTGAACGAGGACTCGAACTCCTCCGCAATGCGGGCCATGACGTCGATGTCCAACTCGACCTTTCGCCCGAGCAGCTGCTCGACGCCGTCAAGGGTGCGCACGGCATCATCATCCGGTCCGCAACACAAATCACCAGCGAGGTGATTGCCGCCGCCGACGAACTCATGATTGTTGGCCGGGCTGGCGTTGGCCTCGACAACGTCGACACCGACGCAGCAACAGCCAACGGTGTCATGGTCGCAAACGCTCCGACATCGAACGCGGTCTCTGCGGCCGAACACACCATGGCCATGCTGCTCGCCGTTGCCCGCAACGTCCCACAAGCCCACGGCGCATTGATGGCTGGGCGTTGGGAACGTTCGCAATGGGGCGGCGTGGAGCTCCTCGACAAGACCCTCGGCATCATTGGCCTCGGTAACATCGGCGGCCTGGTTGCCCAGCGAGCAAAAGCGTTCGGCATGCGCCTCGTTGGACACGACCCATTTGTTTCGCCTGAGCGGGCCAACGAGCTGGGCGTCGAACTCGTCAGCTTGGACGAACTGATTGGCGAAAGCGACTTCCTGACGTTACACATCGCCCGAACCCCCGACACCGTCGACTTGATCAACGCTGAACGTCTCAAACTCGCGAAACCCAACCTTCGCGTCATCAACGTTGCTCGCGGCGGGATCGTCAACGAGGCCGACCTCGCCAATGCAATCGAAAATGGCACGGTCGCAGGCGCAGCGATCGACGTCTTCGACGTCGAACCCAAGACCGACTCTCCGCTCTTTGGGATTCCCGGGGTTGTGTGCACCCCACATCTCGGTGCGAGCACCTCAGAAGCACAAGACCGGGCTGGTGAAGTCACCGCCGAGCAGGTTCGCCTCGGACTCGAGGGCCGGTTCGTACCGTTCGCCGTGAACATCGCCGCCAAGGCAATGAACGATCAAGTCCAGCCGTTCCTTCCGCTCGCCGCACAACTCGGAGCACAGTTCACACGGTTGGTCGAGGGCGAACCCCACGAGGTCGAAGTGGTCTTTTCTGGAGAGATTGGAGGCCTCGATTGCCGGATGCTCGAACTGGCCGTCATCAAAGGGCTCGTTGGAGAGCTATCGGATACACCGGTCAGCTTCGTCAACGCCGAGACCATCGCAGCGAAGCACAACGTGAAAGTTCTCGCCCGCTGCTCCACCAAGACCCCATCAAACCTGCTCAACATCATCAGGCTCGAAGGGGGCGGCCATTCCCTCGCAGGCACCGTGTCGCTCCCATTGGGAGAGTCCCGGATTATCGCCATCGATGGCATCACCATTGACCTCCCGGCGTCTGACAACCTGCTCCTCGTGCTCAACGACGACACGCCGGGCATGATTGGCAAAGTTGGCACGATCTTTGGCCAGGCGAAGATCAATATCGACGACATGCATCTCGGCAAGGCGTCACGCGACGGCGAAGTCGAAGAGGGGATGGCCCTCCTTGCAATCTCGACGTCGGTAGCAATTCCCGATGTGGTTATCGCAAAGATCGACGAACTGCCATCGATTCACTCGGTCAAAGCTATCGGCTCACCACTCGGCGCTGCCTAGAAGCAATGCGCTGCCTACAGCAGTTCAGCCACATGTGGGCTGAGAATCACCATCGGGATCGAAATATCGAGCGCCTTGGTGTTGACCGTGGCGATCTTGCGACCCGGCTGAACAGCATCGCGAGGCTCGGTCAAATTCTCGGCAAGCACATGAGTCGTCGTCTCGAGATTGCTCGTCACAAGCGCCAATCCCCAGATTCCCATCGGCGCAGTCTGATCGGGTTCGATGGGGCCGACCACCTCGATAATCACTCGACCAGCCCACAGGAAACTCTGACGCCGTTCGCCGATCGGGGTCTGTATCTGGCCGGTGCGGCGTTCGACCATGCCCACCTGCGCAAACGCGGCGACCGTTCGAACAACGTCGCCGGTTTCAACCACCACATGATCGATCGCGAAGACCGAGTTGACGTGTTCGGTTGCCGTCGCAGGCGCCAACGCCGGTCCCGGATTCGTGCGTTCGGCAACGGTCGGGATCGACTCGATATCTGATGTGACCGCGTCGAGTCGCCAACCGAGCGCTCCTCGTTTGCCCGATGCACCGGCGAGCTCGATTGTGACCTTCCCGAATCGAAGCTCATTGCCATGGACAGTAAACCCGGCTGCCCGCCATGCATTGGGATCGTCGCCAACTACCAACCGTTGAAGCGCGTGTGCCATCGCGCCAGATCATAGTCGGCTGGCGGGCTCGGCACACGCTGTCACCACTGGCCCCATCGGCCACTACGCAGCAGACCCAGCCCATCAGGAGAGTTGCATCACTCCGTCATTGATCGGTGAGTACAGCAGGCTTCGTTGATCTGCCGCAAAGCGTTGATGGTTGCGCCACGGATCGCGGTCGAGTTGTCTCGGCAGTTCGGGAAGTTTCCGCTGGAGGTATCCGGCCGAAAAGTCATCGATCCAGTCCAACCGGGGCGCCCGCCGGTCGCAAGGACGGAGTTGGGGCACACACATACGTGCACCAACATCGTGCATCTCGTTGAGCAGTCGACACACATACCGGCTGACCATGTCGGCGCGGAGCGTCCACGACGCGTTGACGTAGCCGAATGTCGAGAACAGGTTTGGGACGCCGCTATAGCCAACGCCCCGATAGCTCACCGTGTCGGAGAAGTCCACAGCTCGACCATCGACGAACACGTCGATCTCGCCGACGAGCGTCAAGGCAAGGCCAGTGGCGGTGACCACGACATCGGTATCGAGATGGGCGCCGTTCGAGAGCAGAACGCCGGTCGGGGTGATTTGGTCGATGGTGTTCGTGATCACCGTTGCGTCCCCGCGTTCGATCGCGTCAAAGAAGTCGCCGTTGGGGATGAGGCATAGCCGCTGGTCCCACGGCGCATAGTCGGGGGTGAAATGCGCGGCGGTCCGTTCAGCACCGACGCGCTCTCGCACTCTTTTGAGAAGCTCATTTCGAAGCCATGCCGGTCGGGAACGGCTGATTTTGTAGACGAGTTGATCGCGCGAGATGTTTCGAGCGCGAATGAGCCCATAAGCAACCGCTTCGGGAAGGACCTCCTGCAAACGCCTCGCGAACGGATCGACATTGGAGTGGCTCACCATGTACGTCGGCGACCGTTGCACCATCGTGACGTGCTCGGCCGTCTCAGCGAGGGCGGGCACAAGCGTTACTGCTGTTGCCCCCGAGCCAATAACGGTCACGTGCCGTCCGGTCACATCCAGATCCGATGGCCAGGTTTGCGGGTGGACAATCGTGCCGGAGAATACATCGAGTCCAGCAATCTCGGGGGTATGGCCAGCGGAATAGCTGTAGTACCCGGCGCACACAAAGAGCACGTTGCATTGCAGCGTCTCGACGCCGTGTTCGGTTGCCATTGTGAGCGTCCATGTGCCTGTTATCGAAGACCACGACGCCGTCGTCACCTCGGTGTTGAACCGGATGTGTCTGCGTAGATCGAAACGGTCGACGGTGTCGTTGAGGTACTCGAGTATCGCTCCCCCTTCAGCGATCGACTTCTCGTGGATCCATGGCGCGAAACGAAATCCGAGGGTGTGCATGTCGCTGTCGGATCGGACGCCCGGGTAGCGAAAGAGATCCCACGTTCCGCCGAGCTGGGCTCGCTGCTCGAGCATCACAAAGGAGCGGTCGGGTGCGTTGGTCGACAAATGGTAGGCCGCGCTGATGCCAGAGATTCCTGCGCCGATCACGGCAACGTCGACGTACCGAGGGGAGCAACTGGGTGACAGCGAGCTGGGTGCATCACCTGCGGTTGCCATGGAGGAACGTTAGATGGCCGACCCGCTGTTTGGTAGGTCGTGCGGGAGCGAACCTCGTGCGGCCCGAAGGTAGGCGTAGGGAGTCTCGTTTCGAAAGTTCGATACTCGTGAGGTGTAGACGTCGGCGTAACGTTCGACTTGGCGGGCGAAGAGGCTCTTGTCGTTCCCTGCGCGCATGAGCGGTCCCCACACCGGGTTGCCGAGCGCTCCGGCTGCACGAGCGAGGGGTGCAATCTGCTCGTCGAGACGGGAGGCGTGAGCGGTGACCTTGTGATAGTCGGCGTCCACATCACCGCGTCGATCCTTTGCCCGTTGCAGTCGGAGCTTTGCTTGTTGGCGATCGACCGCGACCTTCTCGGTCATCAACGCCATGAGCGCATGCTGATCTTTGGCAAAGGTGGCGGCGTCGGAGATCTCCGACTCGAGCTCTCGGGCAATGAGCGCCGTTCGCCAACGCAACGCGTCTTTCGACACGTGGACGTCACCAAATAGATGGTCGCCGACATACAACGGATCGTCGCTGTTGGTTCCAATCCACTCCTCGACGAGGCGAGCGTTCCCGCCGAAGTACACGTGGCCAGACTCGAGCGGCCCGTCGTGGGGGCGCAGGAGCGACTTCTCTTCGTCGACGACGCGATACAGAGGATTGTTGTCCACAAAGAAGCTCGGCTTGCGTGCAGACACGATCACGAGATCAAAGAGGCTCCGCCATGTCCGTGGGCCTTCGACGTAGCGGTCGAAGCAATAGGGCATCATCTCGCGGGTATAGGCCCAGTCCGAGTTGGTGATCAATACGATCTTTTTGCCCGCCAAGCGCTGGTCGTGGATCGTTGCGACGACCTCGGGGTCGAGCTGAACAAATCGTTCCTTCTCAGCAACGATCTGTGCCTTCAGCGCACCGCCGTTGTGGGCAATCTCGAGCGCTCGGTCTACTGCGGTATAGATGTCGCCATAGCTACCCATTCCGGCCAAGCGTTGACGATCGTGTCGTTCGACCAATTGGGTGAAAAGGCTTGCCCGGCTCAGTTCGAACAAGGTGTTCATGAAACGGAAGCGAGGTGAAGAGAGTTCGACGATGGTCGACGAGTATGCCTTGCGCTGCTCGTCGTAGGACAGCATCGAGTTCCCGTGTTGCGCGCGGACCACTCGCCCAAAGCGGGTTGCCTTCAACAGGTTCCCGAGTTCCAGGTCGAAGGCGAGGCCGACGGTGAACTTTGTGGGGTCGAAGGTGAGGTCATCGACGGGTTGTCCCAACGTTTCGAGGGCGTTGCGGGCGTAGTGGAATACCGCACCCTCCCACTCTGCGGAGTGGTAGTGGATCAGCGTGTAATCCATGTCGTAACCAACGACTGGAACGTTGCGAAGGTTCAGCGTTCGATTGGCAAACACGCCTCGTTCTGCAGCGGAGCTGTCGTGCTCCACTCGGCTAACTCTCCCGATAGGTGATCTCGGTGGCGTCGAGCTTTAGGCCCACTCCACGGATCCCGCTGTCGAGTGCCTCGAAGTCGAAGGCCGCGGATCCCACGTAGCGCTTGTCGAGCTCGAACCGGAATCGATTGCCTGGCGATGTTCGGTTTACTTGCTTGAACGGTGCCGATGGTTCGCCAAACGCGTACTTCTGTGCCCATGCAACGCCGTCGATCATGGTGGCGAGCGTTGCAACGGTAGAGATCGCGTTGACTTCGGCAATGCTGGTCGAACAGAGGAGTTCGGCGTATTGCGGGTGCGGTTTATGTTCGCCGCAACCGCCGATGAGCGACATGACTTCTTGCGCGATCGGATCTCGTCCTGGGAGGGCCTCGAGCGAGAGGCCAGGGCCATTGTCGGTGATCACGAACTCGTTCCCGCTGGCAACGATGTCGATTGCAGTCACCAAACCTTGGTGCGCATCGGTGAGCGATACGCACAACACGGAAAGCAAGCACTGATTGCGAAGGTTGCCCGATGTATCGAAGTGCACGCCGAGTCTCGAACGTACTGCTTGGAGGTCTTTCGCCTGAACCACTACAGCGCCTCTAATCCATTCATTTCTTCACGAACTTCTACGTCGGGGAGCTTTCTCCCCGTGTCCCCGTCGACAAAACCGGTCGCAGAATTGAGGGTTTCGTCGAAAACTCGAATGTGAAGGATGACTCGCGTGCCCGTTTTCTTTCATCGCCCGACTGGCATATGACGTTTTGTAACATTACTGTCATCAATGACATGTTCCGAACTCTCTTCGCGGTTGTACCGCCACGCATTCCCACGCTGCCAACATTTTCGGCACCCGAACCTTCCGACCAACCGCCGTCAGCGAACGGGACCAAGGTTGCAGTCGTGCCGCGACGGCCGCTGTTGGTCGTCGCCCTCATCTTGGGTCTCGCTCTCGCGCTCGCCACGACAGCACTGCTGACTCGCCCGGCACCAGCAGCAGCAGCCAGCGCAAGCGAGGTCATCGTGCGAGCGCACGGCATTGCGGGCACCGAGCAATTAGCCCTCCGCATCAATGATGAAGAGGCAGCGCGTTGGACCATGTCGACCGTACCCGCCGACTACGTCTTCACCGCCGAGGCACCCATCGAAGTCGAATCGGTCGAGGTTGCGTTCCTTAACGACGACGGCGTCCACCGCGATCTTCACGTCGACTACGTCGACGTTGGGGGCATCGTGCTCCAATCGGAATCTCCAACGACCATCTCGACCGGCACCTACCTTCGTGGCGAAGGATGCCGCGAGCGCGGATCGGTTTCTGCGGTCTTGCATTGCCGTGGTTCGTTTCGCTACGACGTCCCGGTACGCAGCCCAGGGGCCGATGGTGACACGACGACCAGTGCTGCTGCTACGGCCGTCGATGGAGACGCTGCTATCGACAACCCCATCGTGATCGCCCCCGAGCCAACGCCAGTTCCAGCCGCGTCTTTGGTGCGGGTGCGGGTGTTGGGAACGACGGGAAGTGAACGGATCGAACTGCGAATCAACACCGAAACCGTCGTCGCCACCGAGATCGACCACGGCTGGCAAATGATCGAACACGAGATGGCAAACGAGGTGGTCATCACCGACGCCGAGTTGCACTTTGTCAACGACAACGGGCCACGAGATGTCCGTGTCGATTATCTCGAGGTCGACGGGGAGCGCTTCGAGTCCGAAGATCCCGCCACTCGCGCCGTCGGGCTTTGGGCATCTGGTCGATGTCGCGCAGGTGCGTCCACGTCTGAATGGTTGCGATGCCGAGGATCCTTCCGCTACGACGTGAACAACACCGCAGCGGTACTGTCCCCGCCCGCAACCACGACGACGGTTCCAGCCACCACGCCAACAACCACTCCCCCAACCAGCACGAGCACCACGTCGACGACGGCGCCACCCGAAACGAGTGCACCGGCAACCGTTCCTCCGGCACGAGCCGTCGGCACCCCAACGGGTTCGGGTGGGCAGCGCTACAGCATTGCACAAGTCATCGACGGAACAATCGGTGCAGGCGATGGATCGAACCCCAACGAAGAGTCACCAATGGGACGCCACGACGCGCCTCTCGCCCTCAACCAAGGGTGGAACTGGGCACAGGGGCCGACCCGCAACTCGGTGTGGGGACAACTTGGAAGCGGCAACTCGCGATATGCCGAATTCCGCTGCGCGGTCATCCCCGAACTCGGCCACACCCCGCCGGTACCGTTCCGGATCAACGTTCGTGAAGCTGCCTACTACCAGTTTGTCAACAATGACTGGCAAAAGGGTTTCGACGTCGACCTTACCGGCGGAAACCATGGCGGGTATCTGGGAACCGCTGGTGGCTCGAATGCCAACCCGTTCACGTCCGGGTCGCACGGCCTCATCGAGTGGCGCCGCGAGGCAGATGGCAGCTTCTCGGCTCCGTGGAACCCGTCGGCGCTGATGATGCACTTCTGGGCGTCCCAACGAAAGGCGCCGGCTCCCGGACAGACCGCCGAATTCCTTACGAGCGAGGTCCGCCTTCAACAGCCCGACGGCCAGACCGTCGATCTCTCCCGCGTACGGGTCCTCTTTCAATGCGGAGTCGACTATTACAGCACCACGGGAGGCCAAGGTACGCAAGTACCGGGCCCCGGAATCGCGAAGTATCACCGGGCGACCGAAAGCTGGAAGCCGGGATTGTGGATCACGCTCCCCCGCAACACTGCGGCAAGCTCGGTCTCGGACTTCGCCGCGTGGCTCTCCAGCAATCCGCCACCCAACGTTGGCTAGCGGAGCAAAGAAGACCCTTGCTGATTACTCGGTGACCACCGCCCGAGCTCGGTCTTAGGTACCCGCCAAAATGCCCTGAAGCACCTGGGTTCCAAGGATCGCGAACACCATCGCGGCGAGAACGATCGCCATCCGCTGGAGCATTGGCCGACCGGATCGGAGGGTGGGCAGGTTGATCATGACCGCAGCGACACCCATCACCGCACCCGAAATACCAGCGATGAGCGCTAAGAGCATCGGCGCGAGCCCGAGAGCGAGTTCTCGACCCGGAATCGTTGGCGTTGGCTCGTGGCGCTCATCATCAATGATGACCACGGGAAGGTCGAGCCCACCCGAACGAGCTTTGAGCGTTGCCGTAACGTGTTCGCCGTCGTCATTGACGACAACTCGGTCGAGCGCAGTGTCGCCGCGAGCTGCTTTGTTGTTCCCTTGCATCAGCTTTGGTGAGCCAATCAGCGGCGCCTTGAACCACAAGGGTTCGTTATCGAATCCAGGCACATCGAGTGGGTAATCAGGCATCGACGTATCCCCCGGGAGCGGTCTTCAGAACGAGTGTCTTGTCGGGTACAGCATAGGCGTCAGGTGGACGGGCCCACTTCCCAACGCTCGCTCTGCCCGGCCCCGTCGCGGCGTCGAGTTCTTGCTGCGAACATTTGTCGCCGTGACCTGCCTTTACGAGCAAACCAAAGGAATTGACTCAATTTGATCGCTAGGACGCCGATGCATCAGGTGTGACACTTCGCACCCTCACCTTGGGTCGCCGGACTACGAGGCCCAGACGAACATCACCCCATCGCCGCCACACCTCCTGAGAGATCACCATGACAGATCAACAAACCACGAGCGTTGTCGAGGCCAACATCGATAGCGCGGGAACAATCGATAGTGAGATCGTCGCCGAAGTTGCGTGGACCGTCGCCAGTCGACCTCCTGAAGTTGCGCTGTCCTTCCAAGGGCTCGCAGAACCCGTCGAACTCTTCGCCAGCCTTCGAGCCATTGGCTGGGAAGTGCCAAACATGCCCCCACGACCAGCGAATGCCATCGACTGGACTCCCGACCCCGTTGCTGGAACCGACTACACCGTGCTCCCGTGGCGAGTAACCGAGTTTCAGCTCGTTGAGGGCACGTGGACGATCGCCCCCGAGAGCGTCGGTACACGCACACTCGACGCACTACTCGACAACGGGGCCCAAATCGACGGCACCAGCGATCAGATCCGTGAGCACGCGGCGACCTATGTGCCTCGTACGCCGCAACCAGCGGCCCAACCAGAGCAGCAAACCCACACCGTAGATGTCGCAACGTCTGATTATCACGCTGCTCCCGCAGCGACGAGCTATCGGACCATCATCCTTCTCGGGTTCCCAACCGCAGAGGATCCGCTCCCTGGCGCCGGAACGTGGGTCGGCATCAGCGGTCGCCAAAAGGTCCAATGCACCTGGAACGAACACGCCATTAGCAGCGACCAACCAGTACCCGGACTACAGACCATGGCCACACATGTCGCCACCGGCGCCTTGGCCCTCGTTGCCGAGACGCCAATCCCATTGCCTGAAACCGCCGACGCAGGCCATCGAATAGTTCGCTTCGTGTTGCCGGACACGTCGATCAACGACAGGAAGGTTCGTCGCCTCAACAAGTTGCTCGGGGACAATATCGAGACACACGAGCTTCGTTCGCTGACCAGCGCAACCACCACTGCGGTGTTGGTCAGCGCAACGGTGAACGCAAACGCGTTCGAAATGTTGAAAGCCAACCTGTGTCTGCGCCTGCCAGCAGCCGTCATCCGGGTGCCAGCCACGACCGTCACCTGACATAGCGCCAACGGGCGCACAAACCATATGCTTGCGCCATGGCCACAACCCGTGATGTGCTCGCAATGCTCAGCGAATTGGTCACTCTGACCGCGCTCGATGAAGGCAGCCCGCAATCGTTCAAAGTCCGCGCCTACGAAAAGGCGGGCCTGGCCATCCAGAGCGATGGACGCGATGTCACAACGCTCACCCAGGGCCAACTTGTCACGATCGACGGTGTCGGCAAGGCCACAGCCAGCAAGATCATCGAGTTCGTCGAAACGGGAAGCGTCGAAAAGCTCGACAAACTGCGAGTGCTGTATCCGCCGGCTTTTGTGGAGCTCAGTCGAATCCCCGGCGTTGGCCCAAAGACGCTGAAACTCTTGCGTTCCCAGCTCGGCGTTGAGAACGTCGAGCAGCTTCGCGACGCCATTGCCGATGAGAAACTGCGAACCCTGCCGGGGCTCGGCGCAACGAGCGAAGCAAAGATTCACAAAGCCATCGAACGGCTTGGGTTGACAGGCAAGGACCGCCGCACCCCGATCGCTGATGCGCTTCCACTCGCTGAACGCCTCGTCGACGATCTTCGGGCCCTGCCCGAAACCACCGATGCCCGCTACTGCGGAAGCCTTCGACGAATGTCCGAGACAATCGGCGACATCGATATCACGGTTGCGTCGACAACCCCCGAGGCCATCATGGCGTTCGTGACCTCGCATCACGAAGTCGCCGACATCGTCGTGAGCGGGGCCACAAAGACCTCGTTCCTTACCGCCGGTGGGTTGCAGATCGATGTTCGGGTGGTCGCCCCCGAGCAGTACGGCGCCGCCACCATGTACTTCACCGGGTCAAAGGCGCACAACATTGCCCTACGACAGCGAGCGATCGACAGACAGATGCTGTTGAACGAATACGGGCTCATCGACACGAGCAATGACACGCTCGAGGGCGACGACCGCCCGGTGATTGCGAGCCGCACAGAAGAGGAAATCTACGCCGCCCTCGACCTTCCCTATGTGCCAGCGCCGCTGCGTGAAGCGACCGGCGAAGTCGACGCGGCAGCTGACGGTACGCTTCCCGAACTCATTACCCGGTCCCATATTCGCGGCGATCTGCACTATCACACCGATCGTTCCGGGGATGGCCGAAGCTCGGTCGAGGAGATGGTCAAGGCCGCCCACGACCAGGGGTACGACTACTTGGCGATCACCGACCACGGGGTCGACCTTGCCATCAATGGCTCAACGGCCGAAGAGATGCTCGAACATCGCGACCATATTGGTGAAGTCGCCGCTGCCTACCCCGATATGACGCTGCTTTGGGGATGCGAGCTGAACATCGACGGGAAGGGTGGACTCGATTACGACGCCGATTTCCGAGCGCTGTTCGACTACACGGTTGCGTCGGTGCATTCGCACTATGACCAAAGCGTCGTTGAACAGACCGACCGGCTCATCGCCGCAATCGCCGATCCGACGGTCAATTCGATCGGCCACTTGACCGGCAGGTATATCGGCAGACGCCCCGGTATCGAAATCGACTACGACGCGGTGATCGATGCGTTGGTCGCGTATGACGTTGCCTTGGAGGTCAACGGCGCGTTGCAACGCCTTGATGCCGCATCTGACGTGGTACGAAAAGCTGTTGCAAAGTCGGTGAAATTGGTGATCAACACCGATAGCCACCACACCTCTGAGCTTGGGCGTATGGAGTACGGCATTCGTACCGCGCAACGCGGGTGGGCCCCCAAGGAACTCGTGGTCAACTCGTGGGACAAGGCAACGTTCCTGTCCTGGGCCGGGCACGCGGCGTCCTAGCTACACCAAACAACGCGTCCGAACCTCACCTTCACAGGGCACGACTAACGCCTGACCCCAACTATGCACGCAGTATGGTTCGCACAAGCGCATCGAGCGCACCGAGCGATGCGCTGGTTTGTTCGCGGTCGCCGTTGATCAGAATCGAAAATACGACGTCTCGGCCGCTATCGGTGACGGCATAGCCAGAGAGTGCGCGACCACCAAAGATTGTGCCGGTCTTGGCCTGCACTCGGCCAGGATCCCCACCAAAGCGCCGACGCAGCGTCCCCGAGACTCCACCGATGGGTAGTTGGCTTTCGAAGACTTCGGCGGTTTCACTGTTGCGAATCGCCCGGAGTATTTCCTGGAACTCGCGAGCCGATCGGAAGTTGGACCGGCTCAGCCCGGAACCGTCGTCCATTACTCCAGCGAGTGGTACGCACAGCTCGCTGAGTTCGCGTTCGATCTGGGCAATGCCGTCTTCGAGCGTCCCGGCGCCGTTGATCAGACCGAGCTGCAAGACCAACATGTCGGCGACCTGATTGTCGCTGAACAGCATCATGTCGCGTATGAGGGTGCCCACAGGAGCAGACTGAGTAACGCCCACGACCGTGCCGGCAGGCGGTGCCCCGATCTCGACCGAGTTGACGGCAACGCCGGAATTTCGTAGCGCTCCGGCGAGCCATTCGCCGTTGACCAACGCTGGAGTCTCGAGAAACTCGTCCGAGGTGTTCCACCGATTGTCGTCGAGCATGAATCCCGACAGCGGTCCGACAAAGTTGCGGATTTGCCAGCTCTGCCAGCCAGGCGCCGCAGACGGTTGAGGGAAAGCCGACACATCGATGATCAAACGGTCGACCGACGTGACACCGGCAGCGACCACCTGTTCGATGAGTTGGTTTGCACGCCACGTCGAAAACGTTGGGTCTCCTGCTGCTCGCAGCACCAGGTCGGCGCCGACACGTTCGATGGTCGTGTCGAGCGTGCGGGCGGGATCGATGCGTTCGTTCGCGGCGTGCGCCACGAGGATCTTTTCGTTCGATGCGGGGACGAGCGCCAGATCTGGGTCTCTGGTGACGACCTCTCCCCACCCGTCAATCCATACCGAGACGCTCACGTCGAGGTTGGCGAAGTCGGGGTGGTTCACTGCGGCGGTAAGCGAATTCGTGACCCATGCAGGGGCGTCTGTCAGGGTGTCTTCGGGCGACGCAACGCAGGATTGGTGTGGCTGCACGTCGAGGAACGCTCGGGGGGTCGACGGCAATTCGAGCAGCGATCCGTCGAAATTCCCAGAGTCGACGCCACGCGGGAGGTCTCCGGCGGCCGCAGAACGCTCGTCGACTTGACTCGGTGGTGGGCCGAATCCTCCGACGAGCGGGACGTCTTGACCATTGCTGGCCCGGTTGGTCGCTCCGTGGTTGCGGGCAAGTTCAGCCGCGGCGCTTCCCGCTTCGATACCAAGAAAGCCCGCGCCTCCGAGGAGTGATCCGTCTGCGGTACCCGACGCCGAGGCGCTGGTTCCGATCTCGTCCACGACTGCGCGGCCCGATAGGAGCTCACGCGTGTCCGCTTCGAGCACAGTGCTCGGGGCCACTGCGCTGTTGGCCGAAGTGTTGGCGAGCTCGCTGATCCGGGAGAACACGTCGCCGGCAGGTCCGTTGCTTCTCGCGTCGCTCGCCGGGCTGTCTTCGACGCGTTGGTCCAACCCAGTGCCGGGTTCTCCGTTTGCTGCAGCGCCGAGACTGGCGGGCTCACTCGTCGCTAACACATCGACGATGCCACGATCTGCTCCTGTGGGGGTCACGGTGGCTGCAGCGTTTGTGTCCGTTTCGGCCGAGCCCGCAACCGAGCATGCAGCGGCAACAAGACCAAGCACCGCGAGGGCAGCACGTATGACCACTTTGCGGGAGCCCAAGATCATAATTCGCCACTCTATGCGCGATACGGCGCCCCGTGGGAACCGGGCGGAAAACCGCCCGGTGACTACTGTCTCACACACATCGTTGCGCACCCTACAATCTCGCCATGACTAGCATCACCGCTGACCTCACCTCTGGAACCCTCGTCGAGATTCGCAATGGCAGGCACGTCTGGTACGCAGACGAGCCCGTAGAACTGAACGGGACCGACCAGGGCCCCAATCCGTACGAAATGTTACTTGGCTCCCTCGCCGCATGTACGTCGATCACCCTGTCGTACTACGCCCAACGCAAGGGCTGGACAATCGACTCGGTCTCGGTCAAATACGACTACGAAAAGGTGCACGCCGACGACTGCGACGAATGCGACGACCAGGAGACGGGTTGGCTCGATGGCGTCCGCAGCACAATCTTTATCGAAGGCACATTTGATGAAGACCAGCGCAAACGCCTGACCGAGATCGCCCAGCGTTGCCCTGTCCATAAGACGCTCGACAACGGCATCACCTTCATCGACGAGTCGATTACCGTTGGCTAGCACCCCGCCAACACCACGACCAGACGCCGTTACGCGGCTCGCACGAGACGAGCATGCACGTAGTGCTGAAGCTCTGGCCAGGTGGTGTCCTGAAAGTAGGACATGGGAAAGCGGGTAAAGCGATCGCCGAGAACCGGCATAAGTAACGCAGCTTGCTCCCAATTCCCCATCAGATAGTGCACGGTGAACCATGCGCTCAGCGCCATAGCACCCTCGGGTGTCGCAGCGTCAAAGAGCGGGTCGCCATAGGACTTATGCGCAGCGGCACCAAGAAGTTCGGATTTGCCAATTAGTGCTGGGAGGTGGCGAATTGTTTCGTGGCGGACGCTTGGCTTGACGTGATCCTCAATGAGCGCCACTGCGACCAGGGCGTGGTTTACCGACCCCAACGATGCCGTGCGCGAGATCCACTCTGCGTGTTCCCACATCTCCTCGTGCGAGCCTGCCCACTTGCTCGAAACCAACTGCTGGAACGACATGTGTCCCGACAACAGTTCGCCCCGCTCGATGTGGCGCACGTAGCGGTCGTCCATCTCGTGGCGGTTGACGTGAAGGCCCCGCCCGCTGGTTAGCAGGTGCTTCCACGGAATCGAGCTGTCAGCCATGAGCTCCGCGGCGTTGTGCAGGTCGACCTCGGCGGTTCCAAGGAGCCGGTGAAATTCATTGAGGACGTCATTACTGACCTCGTCACTGCGGCCGCCAGAGCGAAGGTTCCACGCCGTCACGATGCTCGTAGCACCGCGAAGCAGTTCCGAGAGCCCGGTTTCGGTGCCGAGCTGCACCCACGGCTCCAAGGTGGCCGGGTCGCCGCCAAGATCGCTCGCAACCGACACCATATGAGCCTGATCGACGAGGCCTTCCCGAAAGAACAGTTCTTCAGCATCGATCCAACGGCCGTCGAGAATTGCCTGCGTAAAGCAAATCGCTCCGTGGTGACCGAGGGTCTTTGCAGGCTCGGGAATTGTGCGAGCCTCAGGTGAGGTGCTTGCTTTACGATTCGATCGGTGGAAAAAGCCCATGTCCCATTCGCCAGTTCGTCGCCGGGCGCTTTGATCACTATCGGACCGAAGCCGTCTCGGAATTAGGACGTTTTCGAATCGAGTTCGCAGCGCGACCAGCTACGAGTTCGCAGAAGGATGTTCCACACGTCGTTGCGAGTTAGCAACGATCGGCCGCGTCGAACCCTGAATCGCGATAATCAAGTCGAGCGCCAACGCTCCGGCCGCTTGCGGATCGCCTGCGAGAGCGGCGTCGGTAACGGCCTGACGATGAGTCGCCAAGTCGATCACTTCGTCGGGGTCGGCCTCGGCAACGACATCGAACGCAAACCACTTCTTGAGTCCCAGCTCGTTCTTTGGGACCGTGCGCGGCACCCAAATGTCGACCGATCCGCTGCCATCGGCGATCGTGAGGGCATCGCCGTCGATGCAGCGCAAGCCCTTGGTGACCTCGCCAACGAGTGTTCCGACGACGGGTCCGAGTTTGCGAGCGGTGTTGAATTGTCCGATCGTCATCGTGGCGCCACCAAATGGGAATATCTGGGGGTCGGCATCCGGTGCTGTCTCGTCGTCGTGGGATTCACCGTTCGGGTTCATCTCCACGACAGTAGAAACGAACCAATGCCGCATTCATGGGGAATTTGGCGCATTCTCGCCACGGGCACGCCGAGACCGCGCCTACCGACTGTTGAACTCGTCCGGGTGGGGCCCAACGCGGAGGCCCTGGTTGAGCGCATCGATCGCGGCCATATCACGTGCGGAGAGTTCGAAATCGAAGATGTCGAAGTTCTCCGCGATCGACTCGGGCTTCGATGACTTGGGAATCGCGATATCGCCACGTTGCAGGTGCCAACGCAGCGTGACCTGGGCTGCGGTTTTGCCTGCCGCCTCGCCGATCGCCACTAGCCGCTGGTCGTTCAGCACGCGACCTCGAGCAATTGGCGACCACGCCTGGGTGATGATCCCCCGATCGGCGTTGACGGCGCGAACGTCGCCTTGCGACAGGTACGGATGCAGCTCGATCTGATTGACCGCTGGGACAACGCCACTCACCTCGGCGAGACGGTCGAGGTGCGCTGGTTGGAAATTCGAAACCCCGATGGATCGGCAGCGGCCCGACTCGACAATGTGCTCTAACGCCCGCCATGCCTCGACATAGTTGTCGGCCGCCGGAACTGGCCAGTGGATCAAAAACAAGTCGAGGTAGTCAATGTTGAGATCGGCCAACGTGTTGTCGAAGTCGGCAAGTGCGTCGTTGGTGGCATGGCTGGTGTTCCAGAGCTTGCTCGTGACAAAGATTTCGTCTCGAGCGAGTCCCGAGCGCCGAACCGCCTCGCCGACCTCGGCCTCGTTGCCATACATCCGTGCCGTGTCGATGAGTCGGTAGCCAACGTCGAGCGCAGCCAGAACCGAAGCTGTGGCGATCGACGGCTCGAGTTTGAACGTGCCAAACCCGACTGCAGGAATCGTGGCCCCAGAGTTCAACGTGAGGGCAACGCCCGCTGCATCACCACTAGCGGCGCGTGATGTCGTGGTGCCGGAAGCGTTGTGGTCCTCGCCGTGGGCGTTCTGCATCTCGCTGTTCCTCTTCTGCCTGCGTCCAACCCGTTGGTGGGCCCAACGGTGTCTTCACCGAGTGAAGCTTCAGATTGGCAGCATCGATTCATCCGGATCGAATCGGAACAATTGGTAAGGATCTGGTGCCACCCCAAAGCCGTGTGAGACACTGGTCACATGTTGAGTAGAACACGTCCACACAGGGCACTGACTCGGACCCAAAAATGCGCGCTTGCAACGTCGTTCGTGATCGTTCTTGGCGCATGCGGCGGATCGAGCGAAGCCACATCGGCAAACGCCGGCACCGACGGTTCGGTCGTGGCTGGGGTCGCACCAGAGTTCGACGGTTGCGAATCCACCGGCGACATCGTGAACTTTCAATGGCAGATCGTCGAAACACCAGCCGACAACGTCGACGACGTCGGCAAGTTTCTTCGCGAGGAGAGCACCGACTGCGCGTTCACGCTTGAGAATGTCATGCAGGTCGACGAAGTTGGTGTTTGGACGATCGAGCTGACCGTCGAAGACGCCGACGGAGCGGTAGAAACCGACACGGTCGAAATCACCGTCACCGACAGCTAGTCGGCCACGACGTGGTCGCCCGGTTCTGGAAACGGCTAGCGCCCAACCTCGCTGGCCGCGCAGTTCGTCGCGACCAACCGCTATGGAACGACCGCTATGGAATGACCTTGTTGCAGACCTCGCCCGCGAGGGCGATCATGTCGGGGTCGTGGGCGAGAGTCGCGAGGTTCATCGTGATGCCATCGAGCCCGGCATCGATCATGTCTTGGACTTGCTCGCCAAAACTGTCAGGGTCACCCACGGTCATCAGCGGCGCCATGTACTCCGCAGCCTCGGGAGGCCAACCGTGAAGTTCGGTGTAGGCCGTGATCGAAGCTTCAGCGGCCTCCTTTGTTGGTGCCACGACGCCCATCACCAGCTTGGTGACTGCAATCTCAGAACGGTCACGTCCAAGCTGCTCACAATGTGCGGCGAGCGCATCGAGTTTGCGAGGGATTTCCTCGGTGGTGCATACCAGATTCGATTCGTCGGCGTATTGGGCGACCATCCGTAGGGTCTTCTTTTCCCCAGAACCACCAATCATGACCGGAACCTTCCCAAGCGGAGCCGGCGAGTTCACCGCTTCGGTCACGTTGTAATGGTCGCCGGCGAACGTTGGGCGTTCGCCATTCAACATCGGAATGATGATCTGTAGCGCTTCCTCGAGCTTTTCGAATCGTTCAGTGAACGAGTTGAACGCAATGCCGTACGCGTCGTGTTCGAGCTCAAACCAGCCCGAACCAATACCAAGCGATGCCCGACCGGCTGACACGATGTCGAGAGCGGTAACGGTCTTTGCAAGAATCGCCGGGTTTCGGTACGTGTTCCCCGTGACAAGCGCTGACAGGCCGATCGTTTCGGTGTGCTGTGCGATTGCACCAAGGGTGGTGTAACACTCGAGCATGAAGTCGTCGGGATCACCAATACCTGGCAATTGATAAAAGTGATCCATGACAAAGAGCCGATCGAAGCCTGCCGCTTCGGCGGCCTTTGCCTGCTCGATCAATTTCGGAAACAACCCCGCTGCATCGACATCTGGGTACGTGTAGTTCGGAATTTGGTAGCCAAGGCGTGTCATCGGATGAGCGTAGTGCGTCGACGCAAACAGTTCATCTCGACGACGGTGGCGCTCCCTGAAGAACTTTCTCGAACCAGCGCTTCGCGAACGGATTGTCGTTGTATTGCTCGATCGAGGAATACCCCGCCGACTCATACATGTGAATTGCCTCGGTCAACACGCTGTTCGTGTCGAGCCGGATCGTGCGGTAACCCAAGCGAGCGCCGTGCGCCTCGAGTTCGGCGAGTAATGATCGACCAAGCCCCATGCCACGCCAGTCCGGGGCGATCCACATGCGCTTAATCTCGCCACAGTCGCCTTCGAGATGGTGCACTCCCCCACATCCAATCGCGACCGCGTCGCGCTCGACCGCTGCACGCTCACCAGGTTCGCGAGCAACAACAAAGGCGCCATGGGGATGGTCAAAGGTGTGCGCGTCGGCCACAAGCGTGTCTCCGGGGTCGAACCCCTCGGGAAAACGTTCGGCGAGCTCGTCGAAGTAGGCAGACATCGACGCAATCGCATCGGGGCTTCGAGGGTCGACCACCTCGAACCGAACACTGTCTGCGAACCGAACACTGTCTGTGAACCGAACACTGTCTCTTTTGCGCTGTATCTCGTTTGGACTGTCCCCCACGAGCGCGAGGTTACCCGCGTCCCAGCGAATCGTCGTTCCATGCGGGCCGCTCAGCTAGATTGGGCAGATGGACATCAAGACCTACGCCATGGGGTTCATGTCCCGCTGGCAGTCCGCTGTTCTCGCCGCCGTCCGTGGCGACGATCAAGACGACACACTCCTCGCCTCCCAGCACCCAATCATGGAGGCGAGCTGCGATGCATGTCAGGTTATGGAGGACTCCGTTGCTGCGGGAAAGAACCCGCTCGACTTCGCCGCCGATGTGTCAGCGGGCGAGCTCATTTCGACCTGCGCTCGCCTGTATCTCGGCTTGGCGATGGCAAAGGCCACCGGCAATGAGAATCGCGCCCGCGAGCTAGAAGCCGAGCTCGCATTTTCGGCGTGTGACCCACTGTGGGCGACAGCCTTGTGGCATTTCGACGATGATCGAAGCGAGGTGCCCTACCGCCAGTACGAGTCGATATCGGACTTCGTGTTGCCTCTCGCCGCAGCGGCCTCGAACAGATCGTCGCCCGAAGACGAACCCACATCTGACAGCGTTCGCATTGCGTTCATTGCTGATTGGGCCACCGGCACCGACGTGGCGAAGAACGTCATGCAATGCATTGGCGACCAGCAACCTGACATCGTTATTCACCTCGGCGACGTGTACTACTCGGGAACCAGACAGGAAATGCAAGAGCACTTTTTGTCGATTGTTCGAGAGCACCTTCCACCCAGTACCCAAGTGTTCGCCCTCGCTGGAAACCACGACCTGTATGCCGGTGGAGAGGGCTACTACTGGCTGATCGATGAGCTTGGGCAGCCCGCCAGCTACTTTTGTTTGCGCAACGACCACTGGCAGGTGCTCGCAATCGGCGCGCCACCAGAAATTGGTAACCCACTGTCTGCTCAGGCCGCCGCCCCCAACGTGGACCCGCGTGAAGCCCACTGGCATCGACACAAAATCGCCACCGCCGATGGCCGCAAGACGGTCATGTTGTCGCACTACCAACTGTTCACCGCGTCGGGCAATATCGCCCGAAATGCGGACAACCGTCCCCTTGCCGTCAACCCTGTGTTCATGCACGAGTTCGCAGATTCCTTGAACGAGATCGACATTTGGTTGTGGGGCCATGAGCACAACCTCGCCGCGTTCGAGCCTTATGTCGGGCTCGAACGGGGTCGGTGCATTGGCTCGGGGGCAATACCGGTTTCACTCATCTGGGAGCCGTACACCACCCTCGACACGCTCGTGATGCCCGAGGGGGTCGATGGGCCTCCCATCATGGGCCCGGAGTGTCGTCTTGGCCACGACGGCGATCACTACCATCACGCGTTTTGCATCCTCGATATCGACGGACCAGACGGCGAGATGACCTACTTTCAAGTCCCCGGCATTCATGGCGATGCCGAAGCGATCTATACGGAGCAGATCTAATGTCTGAGGCAGTCAACCACGCATCCAAGCACCACTACGACATTGTCATCATTGGCGCCGGTGGCGGGGGCATTACCTCGGCGTTCGAAGCCCAGCGCCGCGGCGCCAAGGTTGCGCTCCTAGAAAAGCACAAGATCGGCGGTGAATGCACGCATTCGGGTTGTGTGCCCTCCAAAGCGCTCATCGACGTGGCCAAGAACTACACGGCAGCACAAAACAGCACGAAACACGGCCTCCAACAGCTCGATGTCGAGTCAGGCTTTTCGTTCTCGCGGGCAATGGAACACGTCAAGAGCATCATCGACGGGGTGTATGCCCACGAGCAGCCCGAGCGCTTTCACGGCATGGGTATCGACACCTTCATTCACCCGAGCGGCGCAACGTTCCTCGATGCCCACACGGTGCGCATCGGGAATGACGAGATCACCGGCGACAACTTCATCATTACGACTGGGTCGGGGCCGCGTTTGTTGCCGACCGAGGGTGACGAGCCGGTGCCGTTTCTCAACAACGAGAACTTCTGGGACATCCGTGAGCTGCCCGAGACCATTGCGTTCCTCGGGGGCGGCGTCATTTCGGCCGAGCTTGGCCAGTCGCTGGCCCGATTTGGTTCGTCGGTCACGATCATTGATCGCAATGAGCGAATCCTCGGCTCGGTCGACCCCGACGTCGCCGGCTATCTGATCGATGAGTTCTCCGAGCAAGGTATCGAGATGATTACTTCCGCGAATGCCACGGTGTGTTCGACAACCGATGACGGCAAGGTTTGCATCGACATCGAGGAGGGCCCGAGCAACGCAAGGACCCAACGCAAAATCGTCGTCGACCAACTGTTTATCGCCATTGGGCGAGTGCCCAACATCAACGGTCTCGGCCTTGAAAACGCCGGTGTCGACTCCACGCGTCACGGGATCACGGTGAATGCGGCAATGCAGACCACCGCGCCCCATATCGTGGCGATCGGCGACGTTGCCTCACGCGCGAAGTTCAGTCACGTCGCGAATTACCAAGGCGAACGCGTTGTGCGAAACATCTTGTCGGGCACGTCGAATCCAATCGACATCAATCCGCTGCCGTGGGCTATCTTCTCGGACCCCGAAATTGGACATGTCGGGATGACCGAAGCCCAAGCCCGCGAAGCCCACGATGGGGTGCAGATCTTTACCGTCGATGCTGCCACCGATCGTTTCATCACCGATTCCAAGGTCGGCGGCTTCATCAAAGTGGTGATGGACGCCGACGATACGATCCTCGGAGCCACGGGCGTTGGCGCACATGCTGGTGAGTGGATTCAGATATTGACGCTCGCAGTGAAACATCGGCTCACTGCAACCGATATGGCGGACACGATCTTCGCGTACCCGACCTATGCCGAAGTGGTAAAGAAGTCTGCGTCGCGCTTCTTACGCACAAAGCTCTAACCGCCGCACGGCTAGCTGCCGCTGACGAGACCAGAGCGTTGGCTGCCGACCAACTCATCGAGCGCCACGTGGTGCAACGCGCAGACTGTGACAAGGTCGCCGGCTTCCCACTCTGTTTCGGTGGGGAATGGAATCGAGTAGTCAAGGTCCGAGAGCAAATAGTTCTTGCCCGTATACGCCACAAAGTCGTCAACGCAGATGTTCGAGCCTGCGAGGCGGCCAAGAGCCCCTGGATATGGATCGCCGGGAGAAAACTCGATGAGCGAGTACACCTCGAAATGATGGGGTTCGCTGCACGACACCGGCTGGAACGATTCGGTGTGTGTAGCAAAGCACTCTCCCACGCTGGCTGTTCGTGGCACGTTCGAGTTGACCGCGTTATTCGTGGACGTCCACCCCAGTACAACCTGGGCAACGAGTATCGCGATGAGGACGAGCAGCCCGCCGCCGACGAGGAACCCGATTTTCGTTCCGCTCATGGCGTGTTTTGCCGGTGCCGCCTGCCCGTTTGACTGTGGCTGACCCGGTGGCGGCGGGGGCGTCGGCGTCGGTGGGGACGGCTGTGGAGGTAGGGATGGCGGTGGCGGCGGGTCTACTGGAGAGAACGTCTCGACGAGTGTGTTGGCTAATGGACTATCCCACGGTGTGTATGCATCCATCGTCATGACCTCCCGTTCGCGTGTGCGCGTCCTTCCCGAGAAGATGAGGTCTCGAGGAGTTCCTACGCCCCTCGGGCCCAGCGTGCCGAGGGGCGTTCTCAGTGGTTCGGCGCCCGACAGAGCCGACTTGAGCTGGTTGTCGCAGAACAGCGCGTTGTTCACCACCTGTTCCGAACGTGCGCCAGCCCGGGCCGCTATGGCCGAATGCAACGTGCGCGATCTACAGTTCGGACATGCCGATTCTCGATGACCTGGCTGACTACCTCTCTGAGGAGACCGCCATGACTGTCCACGAGGCAGTCCTGGTCATGTCATCTGACGGTGCCCTTCCCAAGGTGAAGCTCTTCACCACTGGGGTGGCCGTGCACGCATTCTTTCGGGCGCCGGCGGGTTTGTTCATGTGCGAGATGACCACCACCGGCAAGGACCCGTTTTTCTCCGAGCTCGATCAGGGCACGATCGATGTTGGAGAGGTCGTCCGTGTAGATGCGAAGGCCGACTTCGTCATCGAGAGCAATTGGCCCGCGAAGAAGGTCGAGATCGAGGGCCGCTACTATGCCCTTCCCCGAAACTTCGCGCAGAAGTTTCACGACATTGTCGTTGCGGCTCAGGCAAAGAAGAAGCGCCGCCGTTAGCGCTGGCGGCCGTCTCGGGCGAGGGACACGCCGCGAGGCTTAGAGGGTCTGGTTCTGTTCGAAGAACAAGCTGAACTCAATGACGCCGGTGTCTCGCACGACGATCACCGGGGTCCTCGGTGGCTCGATGTCGAAATTCGAGAACACCACCTCGATCGAACCTGCGACCTGCACTTCGTCGCCGACGAGTCGGGCAGTCAAAGGAAACTCGACGGTTCTGGTGACGCCTTTGAGTGTGATCTCGCCGGTGACGTCCACGGTGACAAGTTCGCCGTTCTTTGGTTCGTCGCCCAGATCGATTGGTGAGGTGAGCGTGAAGTTCGCGAAGGGAAAGGCCGCAGCCTCGAGGATCGGTCCTCGAAATTGCTGGTCGCGGCCTTCATCGTCGCTGCGGATGCTGGCAATGTCGACGCTGAACTGTGCTCTGGTAACTGTCGTTCCTTCGATTTCGAGTTCGCCAAAGATCGTCGACGTACGCCCGACCGCTTCGAACTCGCTGGCTCCAACAAAGTCTTTGAATACCCGATAGCCAGCGACCGAATCGCCAGCGATACTCCACACCCCGCCGACCAATGCAATGGCGGCGCTGTCGTCGCCTGCTTCGGCCCCGTCCTGTTCGCTCACTGCGTTCGTCTGCGCGGTGGTCGTGTTTGGTTCTTCGAAGATACTGGCGATGCTTTCGGCGGCGCGATCACCAATCGTCAACTCGACTGGGCCTTTTGCGTCGAAACCGAGGAAGGCTGGGAGGGCAAAGAACCCGACGATGGCAACACCAACGGTTGCCACAACACCAATGAGTGCAGCGCGCGTCTTTCGTTTCATGGAAGTCACCGTAGAGCAGGAAACGAGGTCGATGGGCCGGAAAAATGTGTTGTTGCGGAGATGTTGAGACCGTCGAAGGTTACGAAACGAAACGTGCCCTAACCCCGCGACACACCGCGCTTCCCGCATAGATTGTGCATCAGGATAAACAAAGGTG
>CALKGG010000061.1 GCA_938084885.1 uncultured Acidimicrobiales bacterium | reverse complement strand
TGGAAGAACTGTGTCCTGATGTGCCTCGAGCACAACGGGGCCAAAGGCGACCGAACGCTCGCCGAACTCGGCTGGACCCTCAAGCAGGATCCGGTCGCGCCAGCAGCGTCGATCGTCATGCTCACCGCACGTCCCGAATGGGACGCGTGGGTCCTGCCTGCGTAACAAACGGCGACGGTTACGCATGCAGGGGCGGGCTTTCGCCGAACCCCTCTTGGAATGGACAACGAACGATCGGTTGATACGTCGGGCCTGTTGTGATGGATGGGATTCCTTCGTCTGATTAACGAACAGGTCGCAGGTTCGACTCCTGCCCGTCCGACTCAACGGACGGTAGCTCAGTGGCAGAGCAGTTATGGCTCGTCCAAACGGTTCTCAGGCTCGACCACCGATCGTTCAACTAGGCGAGGCCTGATGCGCAGAGTGGGAGTTCTTCGTTAATCGGAAGGTTGCAGGTTCGATTCCTGCCGCTCGCAGCACCCAGCTGGGACTGCGGCGTAGCTCAATGGCAGAGCATCCGACCCAGAGCCCATTCGACACGGTTCACAGGCCTCGCCAACGATCACATCAATCGCCCTGGCGATTGCACACCACAACAACACAACGCAGCTATTGCGTACGCCCTGAAAGGAGGGCACATCATGAGCAAGTTCAGCAACAAGTACATCCGAATCCGACCGGTCGCTCCGGTGAAGGCCGGCCCCGGCCGCGCCCTCACACACGAAGGCGCTATTGGCTACACACCCGACCTCGAGTCGGAGCTGTTCCTGATGGCCGCTACCTACATGGCGACCGAGCCAACCTTCTACGAAACCGCCGAAGCACGCGAAGCGCGCTTTGTCGACCTCGTCCATCGGGTGACCGCAACGAACCCCGAGTTCGTTGCTCGTCTGGCTCCCTACCTGCGTACCGAACTGAAGATCCGATCGGCCTCGATCATGCTGGCAGCCGAATACGTTGCTGCCGGTGGCGAGGGTGGCCGAGTCGTGGCCAACAGCGTCCTGCAACGTGGCGACGAACCAGCCGAAATGGTCGGTTACTGGCACAGCCGTTACGGGCGAGCCATGAAGATGGCGGTCAAGCGCGGTGTAGCTGACGGAGCAATCCGTCTTTACAACGAGCGATCGGCACTTCGATACGACGGCCTTGGCCGCGGTATCCGAATGGCTGACGTCATCGAGCTCACCCACCCAAAGCCTCGCGATGCTAAGCAGAGCGAACTCTTCAAGTGGCTGCTCGATAAGCGTCACCACCACGATGCCGTTGCCGACCCAAAGGTGCTTCCCGTACTCGCTGCCTCGGCAGCCCAAGCCAACATCCCAGCCGACGAGCGACGAGCAATGCTCCGAGCAAACGGCACCGACACTCTGGCCAAGGCCGGAACGTCGTGGGAACGACTGGCTGGATGGCTGCCAGGCGGAATGGACGCAGAAGCCTGGGACGCAGTGATCCCAAGCATGGGTGTCATGGCACTCATTCGGAACCTCCGAAACTTTGACGAGCAAGGCATTAGTCGACGATCGGTCAACACGGTTCTGGCAAAGATCACCGACCCAGACGAAGTGGCGAAGGCACGCCTGTTCCCATACCAGGTGTGGGCGGCGTACTCGAACGCTCCATCGGACGACTGGAAGGCCGCGCTCGGCACAACCCTCGACCTCACAACTGAGAACGTTCCCGCGCTAGACCGAACTCTGGTTGTGATCGACACATCCGGATCGATGCAGGCACCCGTGTCGGCAAAGTCGAAGATGCGTCGGGTTGACGTTGCTGCCGTCATGGCTGCGGTGACCGGTGCACGATCGACCGAAACTGACACCGTCATCTTTGGTCAACACAACAAGGCCGTGCGTTTCCGGAAGGGAATGTCGACCCTTGGACGAGTTGACCAAGTAGCGGCACTCGTTGGTTCGGTCGGTCACGCAACATTTGGACACACCGCAATCCGAGATCACTTCGATCCGCGTAAGCACGATCGAGTGGTCATGTTCACCGACGACCAGATGGCTGACGCAGGTGCAGTTGACATCAGCCACGTTCCCGTGATCTACACCGTAGATCTCGCCGGATACCGACCTCGGTCGACTCCGGCAGGACAACGTGGCCGGTACACGCTCGCCGGTTTCAGCGATGCAACGTTCAGCCTCATGCGAACGCTCGAGGCAGGACGCAACGCCAACTGGCCGTTCTAGCCACGAAAAATTCGTAGGTCCGAGCGCGCTGGGCGCGCTTGGGCCTACGCCCCACACACCACCAACCACCGAGGAGGAAGAGAAATGACACATACGCTTACAGACATATGGCCGTTTTTCGGTCTGATAGTCACCACGCCACGGGTCACGCTTGCGTACCCGACCGACGCGATGATCGCCGACTTGGTGGCCAAGGCAGAAGACATCCACTCACCAGATTGGTCGCCGTTTACCGGTCCGTGGAGCCTTCAAGATCCAACGAAGCGCGCAGTCTCTATTGCGCAGTTTCAGTGGAATTGTCGAGCCTCGCTGTCGCCAGAGAAATGGCAGGTGCCGTTCGCGGTCGTTGTCGATGGCGAAGTTGTTGGTGTGCAAGATGCCTTCGCAACCGACTTCACCAAGCGTCGAGTAGCTCAGACTGGTTCGTGGCTTGGCCGTGCCCACCAGGGCACGGGTATCGGCACCGAGGCAAGGCGTGCAATCTTGTTCCTCATCTTTGAGGGGTTCGGCGCACAACTTGCCGAGACCGATGCCTTCGAGACGAATCAT
>CALKGG010000060.1 GCA_938084885.1 uncultured Acidimicrobiales bacterium | reverse complement strand
CAAGCTCCTCGATCGCTGGTTCGATCGTGCGAGTGGGTCGTCCCGGCGGGACCAAACTGTTCCGAGCATTTGAGAATGATTATCAAACAAGCATAGGGCCTCTCGGAGTCATCGGCATGACACCCACGAAACATGACCCCTGACGTCACCGAGCGAACTATGTCGCGACACCCATGATCGACATGGCCACTCGCTCGGCGGCCTCCATCGCTCCTTCGAGATGACCCGGCGCAACAGCCCCGGTCTCAGTCGAGGACCAATGCAAGGCGCCGTTCCACGACGGTGCCCGCAGCGCCGGCGACCCGAAGAGTTCATATCGTTGCGACACGTTGCCGGACGCAGGTGTTGTGAAGGGTTCGTTCGACCAATCGCACCCAAGAACCATTGTTGGACTGGCAGCTTCGGGGCCGAACAACGCCGTGAGCTGCTGCACGAATACGTCGGTAGTCGCAACGGTGTGAGTTGTTGGTCGACCAAACCCAAACAACATTGCTGGCGACCCGTGAGGGCCGCACATGTCGTGGATCTCGCCAAAGGACTCCGACAAAGCACTGGCCATCCCCGAGAGGCCTTGGGCTCGCCAGAATGGTTCGTCGTACACGGCAACGGCCTTGGTGATCCCGCCCATCCAAACCGGAATGTTCGCCGCTGTTGATACAACTTCTGGGTCGAGCGTTGCGGGATCGACAATGCCACGTTCGATCACCAGCGACGGCGGCAAGGCCATCACTACCGTCGCCGCCGTCACCGATTCGGTAGCGGTGTGAATGACCACATGGCCCGCGTGTTGCTCGACTCGCTCAACAGCAGTGTCGAACTGGATCGTGTCAGTGGGCAGCGACTGTTCGAGCGCATCGGTAACCGATTGCGCCCCGTTGCCAAATCGGAATGCTGGTGGAACCGCGAAGCCGCCACCTCGCCGAACGTGTCCTTGGGCGGCGAGTATCGCATCACCTTGGGCGTATTGCTGGTGCATTGGGAGGTCAAATTCGCTGATGAGCGCCAAGACTCGAGGTTCGCCGGGCCAGAACCACGTAGGGCCGAGGTCGGCGTATCCTCCGGGCACCGGGGTCGAGAGCACCCGGCCACCAGATCGGCCACGCGCCTCGAAGATCCGGACGCTTCGACCGGCGTTTCCCAGCAGTCTGGCCACGGTCAGTCCACTGATTCCTGCACCGACGATGGCGACGTCGAGATCGGCACCGGTGAGTTGGGTTGGCGGCGCGGGGCTCATGCCGCGCTGAGCATCCAGTAGCCCTCCACGTTGATCAGCCGTGCCGATGCGGGGACCGGGGCGGGTGTACTGGCCATGGAGTCGCGCACCTCACCAACCCACTTGGCATGCTGATACTCGTGGTTGATGACCGCGTGCAGCAGCCCCGTGGCGATCGCTCGAAGCTGCTCGGGAGCACCCACCTCGCCGTTGTCGATCATGGTGACGACCCGATGGATACTGCCCGAAATCGCCCGGCGGTAGTCGACGATCTCGTCGAGCGGAGGGAGCGCTCCTCGACCGGGTTCGGGGGTGGCCGAATCGAACACGGCATCGAAGTCGGCGTTGAACGTAACCTCAGCAGCGGTCAGGTTTCGCATCATGAAATGGCCAACGACGCCTTGATGGCCAAGGTGCCATGCCATTGAGCTGCTCTGCTCACTGGGGCGCCATGCCACGTCGATCGGGTCGAGTCCGTCGACCAACGCAAGGCTGTATGCAGTGGAGGCGTCGTATTCGTCGAGCAGTTCGGTCAGCGTATGCATTTGGTTCTCTTCCTTCGGGCGCTGGAGAGCGTATCGGCGCCCACGACAGCGCGGCGTCGGCAGCTACGAGGTAGTAACCGCAGTCCACCGGGCGGCGATTCCCGCATCGAGCGTGCGTCCATCGCCAGCGGTGAGACACATGTTGTGTCCGGTCACTCGACCGGCCGCGTGTTCGGGGACGACGCTCGACACGGTCGAGATTGCATCGGCAAGGCCGAACCCGAGCGCATGACAGCTAAACAACAGGAACTGGCCTGCTGCCGGGTTGGGGTTGATCAACTCGCCACACATCTCCATGAGCGCATCGAGGTGCTTTCGAAACTTGAAGGGTTTGCCCTTCGGGCCGTGCCCGTAGGTCGGCGGATCGGCAATGATGCCGTCGTAGCGATTGCCACGGCGCACCTCACGCCCCACAAACTTCATTGCATCCTCCACAAGCCATTTGATGGGCAGGTGGGCAACGCCCGACGTCGCGGCGTTTGCCTTGGCCCAGGCAACGGTCGGCCCGGACGAGTCGACATGGGTAACCTCCGCCCCAGCTAGTGCGGCGGCGAGGCTCGCGCCGCCGGTGTAGGCAAAGAGGTTAAGCACACGCGGTGGATCATTGGGCGCCGTTGCACGAAGCACGGTGATCTGGTCGCCAATCCAGTCCCAGTTGGTGTCTTGTTCGGGGAAGAGCCCAACGTTGCCCGACGCACCCAGCTTCATTTCGAATGCCGCTGCGCCGTGACGAACAACCCATGGCTCCCCCGCCTCGGACGAGGAACGGCCGAAGTGCTCCTCCCACGCTCCTTTGCTGCCAACCCCGCCACCGGGTCGCTCGTTGATGAAACGTGCCGTTGCGGTTTCCCACAGGTCGGCGTGGGCCACCTTGCATCCTTCGGCTGCTGGGCTGGGCCGGTCGATCACCGTGTTGGCGAATCGTTCCAGCTTGCGGCCAGCGCCGAAGTCGAGAAGTTGATACTGGTCGGGGGCAAACACAGCCGTCTACCCTACTTCGACCTCAGGCGCACACTTCCTCGAGCGTCACCGTTGCACCGGTCGCGCTCGTCATGTCGCGCCGGGGCCGATGGCTCGAATCGCTGCGGCCATCGTCTCGTTCGTTGCAAACAGGACTCCTCGGTGATTCATACGTGTCGAATCACGTCGGTTCAGATCGAGCGGGGCGCCGTAGATGTCGGTTGCCACTGCACCCACTTCGTGGAAGAAGCAGGCGGTCGCGGCGAAGTCCCACAGGCTGCCGCCGCCGGTCGGTTTCGGAAACTTGACGTAGCACGCGGGTGCGCGTGCAAGCACTTCGCAGGCGTTCATCACTCCCCCACCAGCGGCATATACGTCGAGGCCGCGAAGGCCGAGGCCATGGGCGACGTGCTCGAATGCGGCCACGAGGCGGTCGAAGGTTGCGCTCGTTTCAACGCTGCGGTCGATCATCACCGAGAGCTCCTCTTCCATGGGCCAATTCACTCCTCGGGGGCTTGTGGGGCTCGTCCATGGCTTGCCGTCGCGGAAGGCTCCGACGCCACGAATGGCGTGAAGAAGGGTTCGGTGAACCGGGTCGTAGACAACACCGACCCACGGGGTGCCGTCGCGACCGACCAACGCAATGGAGACCGAGTAGCCAGCCAAACCCTCGATGAAGGGTAGGGTCCCATCGAGGGGGTCGATGCACCAGAAGTAGTCGGCGGTATGACGGCCACCGTCGTCGTCTCGCTCCTCGGTGAGGAGGCCAAGTTCGAACCGAGCGAGCGTTGCACTGAGGTGTTTGAGAATTATGTTCTCGGCTTCGCGGTCGATCTCGGTCACGACTTGCGATGCGAGGCTCACGCCATCGGCCTTGTGCTGAACGTTCGTTGGACGCGACCGGGCAATCATCTGCCCAGCGCGAGTTGCCGCGGTGATCGCAAGGTCGGCGAGCTCGTGAAGGTCGCGCTCGGTGAGGTTCATTGCGAGCTCATTCCTGTTCTTTGAGCACAAGGTGGGAAAGTTGTTCGCTGTAGTGGTTCAGCTTCCAATGGCCGGGGCTCCATCCGTGCAGGAAGCGGGTGAAGTCGGTCCAGGCAACCGGGTAGAGGGCCCGCCAATCAGCTTCGAGAGCGGCAACATCGATTGATTTGCCGGTGTGTTCGACTGCTCGGGCGAGCAGCGTGAAGTAGTGGTCGAGAAGCGCCGATTCTTGCGCTTCGCTTTCGTCCTCGTCGAGACAGCTGCTGATGAGGTAGGCAACGTCTTTCATTCCGCAGCCTCCTCCAACGTATTGAAAGTCGACTGCAGCGGCCTGACAACCGTCGGCACTAAAACAGAAATTGGCGAGTTTCGCGTCGCCGTGCACAAGGGTTTGAAAGGGACTGTCGGCGAGGCGTTGATCAATGGCGGCCGCGGCGTGCTTGAGCGGGCCGTCGTCGAGTGCCGCCAGTTCGTCGGGTCGTGTGGCGAGGTGCCAGTAGGTGCCAGTTTCCCAGAGGCCGTCGGGGCGCTCTCCCATGAACGTGGCGTGAAAGCTCGCAAGCCACGCCAAGCAGGCATCGATCTCGACCTTGTTCGTCCGCAGTCGACGACCCGCAAAGCCCGAGTTGTCGAGGTCCTCCATCACGATGAGGACCTCATCGGCGCGGGCCTCGACTGCGAGGCACTGCGGCACTCTGGCGTTCGTTGGGCAGCGATTCGAGTACTGCTGATACCAGGTTGTCTCGACCTGGTACGACCGCATTTTGCGCTGGTGAGACCGGTCGGTCGCCCACCCGCGAGGATGGTTGTGTTCGTTCGGCCAACGAACGTGTTTGATGATCACACTCACGCTGTCCGCACCGTCGAGGTAACACCGCACGAGCTGGCCGTAGTCGCTCCACAACGTCTGTACGACGTCGACGTCTCTGATTGCGTCTGCGTTCGCCGCTCGACATATCGCTGCTTCGAGATCGGCATCGAAGTGGTCGGCTCCGCTCACGCAGAACACACTACCGGCGGCCGTGAAGCTCAACGGTCTCGTCGTTTTGCAGCTTGAGTTCTCCGCTACACGGACGGGGGGTACATCGCTGGCTCTCGGTGAACAACTTCGGTGGCGGGAGTCGGGGGGAACCGAAGCTGTTCACCGGGCCACGTCTGGATCTCTACGAGGGTGAGTTACTCGTCATCCTCATCGGCGTCGATCCCGTCGTCGGAATCGTCTTCGTCGGAATCGTCGTCATCCTCATCGAGGTCGTCATCGAGGTCATCGTCCTCATCCTCTTCCTCATCGAGGTCATCGTCAGAGTCATCGTCGTCATCGAGGTCATCGAGGTCATCGAGGTCATCGTCAGAGTCAGTGCCCTCTTCGGAGTCATCGTCGTCCTCATCCTCATCAAGGTCATCGAGGTCATTATCGAGGTCCTCGTCCTCGTCCTCGTCGAGGTCGACGTCGTCATCGAGATCGTCGGTTTCTCGCTCGATCGTGACTACCGGCTCGCCGTCCTCGATCTCGATGTCGACATCGACTCGTTCGCTCTCGTCGAGCCGTCGGAAGGACAGGTCGATCTCGTTCGATGTCGTCTCATCTCTGAGTGTCCATCCCACAGCAGCGGTGGCATCGATCAAGATCAATTCGCCGTCGAGGACGCGATAGGTCACGGTTCCTGCACCGTCGGCATCGACGATCAACTCATCAGTGTCGGCAGCGACTACGGGAACCGAGGTCGTGGTGAGCTCAGATGACGAATCAACGGCTGTCGACGTGCTGGTCGAAGAATCGGGAGCGACTGTCGATGTCGAACTGCTGCTGGATGACAACGATTCGGTGCTATCAGTGTCATCGGCGGCGATGACCTGAGCTGGTGGCGGCTCTTGAATCTCGTTGACGACGGCCACACCTCCAACGGCGGCTGCGGCAACGCCTCCGGTCAAGACGACTTTTCCAATCGTCGTGGCTGCAAGGGCAGAAAGTTGGGCAATCATGGGGGGTCTCGCTTTCGAGAATGAAACCGCGTCAACGGCTATCGGGTCGTGTTCACGACGTGGCGCAGAGACAAACTCTGTCAATGCACGACCAGGAACAACTCCGTCGCTGTCGCCCAGCGACCGCATCTCCGCTACGAACTCGCCAAGTGGAGACGCATCAGCGTCACCGCTCGCAATCGCATCGAGTTCACGTCGTGTCCGACGTCGAGGAATTCCTGAATCAACCATGTCGACCCTTCAAACGCCCACTACCCATCATTGGGGTACGGGCAAGCGAGAAAAATATTGTGCCGGTCATTCGTCATCGTCTTCCAAAATTGCTTCTAGCCGCCGCAGGCCGCGTCGCTGCAGCTGTTTGACTGCTCCGCGTCGTTTCCCAGTGATGTCGGCGATTTGGTCGATGGTGAGGTCGCCAACGAACCGCAATGCCAACACCTCACGCTGCTCGTCGGTCAGCAACCTGAGCAATGCCACAACCCGCTCGCCGCCCATACGCTGCTCTGCATCAGCTACAACGTCGCCCGACGCCATTGCCTCTGCAGCATGAAGTTCGGTGGTATCGGGCGCCCGGCCTTGTTTTCGGTATTCGTCGATCACCCGATTCCGCGCGATCCGGAAAAGCCAGGCGCGAAACGCCCGTTCGTCACCTGAGAAGGATCCAATCCCGCCGAACGCTTTCAGGAAGACGTCATTGACCACACCGTCGACGTCACCGACACCCCGAGCTCGAACGAACCCCGACACTGGACGATTCCATGTGCGAAAGAGTTCGTCGAAGGCCCAACCGTCGCCCGACCGCGCAGCGAGAAGGACTCCATCGAAACCTGTCACAGGTTCGGCCGGCCGGTACGACGAGACACGCATTCACCTTAGGTAACGACGCCGGGCGTCGTATGGGTACGGGCTGGTGTGATTTTGTTGCAGGGACGTCCATCCGCTACCGGGAAGACGCGTGAAACTCAGCCAGCTTCCACGCTGGTCAGGTTCTTTCGGTGGCGGCTTGTCCACTCAGCGATTGCATCAAGAACTGGGATCAACGTGTGAGCAGTGTCGGTGATGTCATATTCGACCCGCGGTGGGATTTCGTTGAACTGGGTTCGGGTGACCAGGCCATCTCGTTCGAGCTCTCGAAGTTGGCGAGTGAGTGTTGTTGGCGTGACCGGACTCATCCGGTCGGCGAGCTGGTTGAAACGAGCCTTGCCGTCGCAACCGAGACTGTAGAGGATTCCGATCTTCCAGCGACCACCGACCATGCGGGTGAAAGTAGCTAGCGAATCGACGGTCACGGCTGTCGATGTGTGATTTGCCACGTCTTCCAACTTTCTGCGTTAGTACCGTAGAAGATACTACTACCTCGCCGA
>CALKGG010000059.1 GCA_938084885.1 uncultured Acidimicrobiales bacterium | reverse complement strand
AACCTTGATCTTGATACCACCGGAATAGACGCCATCTTCAGCGCTGGTCAGCTTTGCCCCAGGAAGACACGGGGCAATCTCAGGAATATTGGTCAACAACTCCCACGCTTCGCTGATCGGCGCGTCAACAGTGAATGAGTTCGAGATTTCCATATGCCGAACCTAGTCCGTGAAACGATCGCGAGCGAGACCGTGGTCACACCCGGCGTACGCCCTAGTGTGCGCGGTCATGCATGTGGTGCTCGTGAATCCCGAAATCGCGCCGAACACCGGCAACATCATCCGCTTATGTGCAAACGTCGGCGCGACGCTGCATCTGGTCGAGCCGCTGGGGTTCACGCTCGACGACAAACTCCTCAAACGAGGAGGCCTCGACTATCACGAGCTCACCGAGGTCTCGCTCCACCCAGATGTCGCTTCCGTCCAGCGTTCCCTCACGGGGCCGTTCTATACGTTGTCGTCTTCGTCGATGCGTCGCTATGACGAGGTCGATTTCGAAACCGACGCGGTGTTCGTGTTCGGTGCCGAGCGCCATGGGCTGCCCGCCGACGTGATCGATCGGGTCGCACCCGAGAATCGGTTGGCGATACCAATGCGAGCGGGTAACCGAAGCCTCAACCTCGCAAACGCCGTGTCGGTGGTTGTCTATGAAGTGTGGCGCCAGCACAATTTCGACGGCGCGGCCGCCAACGGCGCCACGACAAGCGAAACCCCCGGCGCTCCCCCATTCGACACCTAGTAATAGTGCCCTCCGGCGTCTGACCTTCCCAATCACCGCTCGCCCTAAAGTGCTCTCCGGGGTCTGACCCTCGAGGGCATCTTTAGCGCTGGTTCATACCTTGGGAATCGAGGTATGACCGAATGTGGGGACGGCTCTCTTTGCCGAGCAACGACGACATATCAGCCGACCAGGTGCGGTCGACCTTTCCGCCCGTCCGTTCCCGGTAGTACTCGCGCATCTGCTCGTCGTAGGCAGTAATGCCCGCCCGATCGTCAACCTCGTTGTAGACCTCATCCTTCAGCGTCACCGACAACGGCAATCGCGGCTTCAACGCAGGATCCTGATCTGGCCAACCAAGGCACAGACCAAACAGGGGCACGACCTGGTCGGGCAGCTGAAGAAGCTCGGTCATCTGCGCCGGGTCGTTGCGGATGCCGCCGATGTAACAAATCCCCAAACCAACCGATTCGGCAGCGACGACTGCGTTCTGCGCGGCGATAGCACAGTCGGTCGTGGCGATGATGAAGTGCTCGGTCATGCCACCATGAAACTCGCCACCAGCCATCTCGCACGCAACGGCGGAACGATGGAGATCGGCACACCACACAAAGAACGCAGCCGCAGTCTCGACATAGGCCTGCCCACCGGCAAGTTCGGCGATCGCGGCCCGGGTTTCGGGGTTGCGTACGCGGATGACCGTCGTTCCTTGCAAGTTCGATGAGGTGGCAGCAGATAGGCCCGACGAGATGATCGATTCGGCGAGTTCGTCCTCGAGAGGTTCGTTGGTGAACTTGCGAATTGAGCGGTGCCTCTTCAGAAGGTCGATAACGTCCATAGAGCACATGCTAGATGCCATGTGCGGGTAGAGGTCATGGCGATGAGATGACCAACAAGATGGCCAACGAGATGACGAGGATGACGCAGTGACAGAAGAGAACAAGCTGAACTCCGTCGATGGCTACACAGTCGTCGATGTCCCCGCAGCCACGCGGCTTGTTGGGCCGGTACGGTGCGCACGAAAGGTTTTGCCTCGCACCACGATCGATCTCGTGCGCCACGTCACCTACACGTGCGCGGTCCATCAGCTCGACGCGTCGGGCGCCGCAGCGGCATTAAACCACGATCGTGCGAGCGATGATCAGAGCCCCATTGCGGCCTTCGCGAACGAACTCGCCACATGGGCTCAAACGCGCAACTTCACTGGGTCCACCGGCATTGGAATCGGCAACGATGAAGCCGGTTCGACATTGCCCGTGTCGACCGAAGCAGCTGCGGCGGCAACCATTGCGGCCGCAGTCGCTTCTGTTCCCGGCGGCGCCGAAACGATCGTAATCGTGAGCGATGCCGAAGAGGAAGCACTCGTCTCTGCTCTTGGAGACGCGAGCACCTCCATCGAAGCCGACCTGGCAACCGCACTCGCTTCTGGGGCTGACGCGGTGCTCGTCCGGGGAACAACGGGGGACCTCAACCACGATGTTGTCGCACAGGCGAACGCCAAAACAATCATCGGCCTGCAGCCACTCACCACAACAGCGCGCGGCTTGGCCGTTGCGGGGCGCGCCGGCGCGATCATCGTTCCCGACTTCATTTCCGCCGCCGGACCGGTACTCGCAGCCCTCGGACACCGCGCGGAACACATTGGCGAGATGACATCGTCGGTGATGGATGCCCTTCGCGGTCATGGTGTCGATCTCTACGTTGCGGCATGCGAACGCGCAGAAACTCACCTGCAAACCCTCACCAACGAGCTCCCATTCGGCCGCCCCCTCGCGCCATAAGACCGCTCCCACCACGGGTAAAGGACCCCGGTCCAACACCCCTACCTCCACCGCGGGTCCAGTCTCACCATCTGGGGTCGTACCCCTTTCGCCGCAAAGGAGTACGACCCCAAAATCCATGAAGGAGTACGATCCAACAGGTTTCCACGGGTTTGCACACGTTCGATGTAGAAAGAATTGCGCCTAGGCTGGCGCCATGACAGACACTGCTCCGGCGCCATGGACCTTCCAATGGAAAGAGCTGTACGACGAAGTCATCACCTCGGGACTCTGCACTGGTTGTGCTGGCTGTGTGATCGTCTGCCCGCACGACGTCATTGGCTACAAGCACGAACCGGGCGAGTACGTCCCGTTCCATATAGAAGAGGAGTACGGCCTCGCCGATTGCTCTCACGGATTCGGCAACGCCAAAGGCAAAGGCTGCACCGAGTGCACCAAAGCATGTCCACGGTTTCGCTCGTGGGAACCAGAAGCCGACGAACACCTCCACGGCCGCACGCGTAAAGATGACGAGCTTGCGGGTATCTACTCAGACATTCTCCTCGTCCGGGCAAGTGACGAGTACACCTACGACATTGGACAAGACGGCGGCCTCGTTTCCGCAATGCTCATTTGGTGCCTCGAGAACGACATCATCGACGGAGCGTTGACCAGCGGCGTCGAGAATAACCCCGACGGGTCACCGGGTTGGAAGGCGCTCCCGATGGTTGCCACCGACCGAGAAGAGGTGCTGCGCGGGTCCGGCAGCCGCTACACCTACTCGGCGAACACCGTCGCGTTCGATGAAGCCAAAGACAAAGGCCTGCAACGTCTCGGCCTCGTCGGCATGAGCTGCCAAACCTCCATAGCCCCAGTCATGTGGCACCGAGGAGCGAGCAAGCCGGTATCCCGACGGATCAAACTCAACATTGGCTTGTTATGTTCGAAGAGCTTCGACGACTCGATGTTCGACGAGCTCTTCGGCGTCAAGTACGGGCTCAAGAAGGAAGACATCGCCAAGATGAACATCAAGGGCGTCTTCCAAATCTGGATGAAAAACGGCGACTACCACGAGATCAACCTCAAGGAATGCCACGCCTGGACCCGCACAGGCTGCAACCACTGCCCAGACTTTGCCGCGGAGCACGCAGACATCTCCACCGGGGGAATCGGCAACGTCACCGACTGGACCCTAACAATCGTCCGCACCGAGCTCGGTCGGGCCATTATCAAGGCAATGATCGAAGACGGCGCGATTGAAACCCGCCCTGGCGACGACGATCCGGGAGCGATTGCACTCATGCATCGCCTCGCCGCCAACAGTCGCAAACGTTGGCCGAACTGGGCGAGCGGCGAGGCTGCGGTCGGGCTGTAGTTGCACAATTCATGCACGATCGCAGGCGTTGCTCGCCCCCGGTGAACGCGGGGAGAAACATGTTTCTTCCCGGTGACAACTCTGAGACTGTCGCGCAGGTGCCTTGTATCAGAGGCGATTCCTCAGATATGGTAACCCCCGCTCCAGCTCACCCTCGGGTGAGCTCTGCCAACGGTGGCAGGTGAGCACGGAGGGAGAAATCCAAATGACGAACACAAGTAAGTTGCTTCGGCTACTTGCCATGTTGCTCACCATCACCATGGTTGCAGCAGCATGCGGCAGTACCGACGATTCCGCAGACAGCGAAACAGCAGAGACCGACGGTGGAGACGCCGAAGGTGAAGAGACAGAAGAAGTCACCGCAACCCAGGGTGGAACCCTTGCAGCCGTTCAGGCAGCAGGAACCCTGCAGTGTGGCGGCAACGACACGCTTCC
>CALKGG010000058.1 GCA_938084885.1 uncultured Acidimicrobiales bacterium | reverse complement strand
TCATCGCCACCGGTTGCTTCATCGACGACGTCGTCGACAACCTCTGTAGCTGAGTCGACAGTGCTGCCACATGCGGCGGCAACAAGACCGAAGGCAAATAACAGCGCAAGGAGTTTGCGCAGGTTCGTTTTCATAACTGATTCCCCTCCCGAGAATACGCGCTCGACATTTGTCGAGAGCAGATCCCCATAGCTTACGCACAAAAAATGGCAGATTTGTATCATGTTCGCACTTATGCCACCCGGGATTCGTTCGAATCATGTCCCAACTGGCACGAAACGCACAAGGTTTGTTAGATTACGTACTCTTATGGGAGAAGAACGATCAGAATCTGCGTCGAGCGTGCGTTTGTTGCCTGCGCGACGTCACGAACTGATTCTTCGAGAAATCGAGCGACATGGTGGGGCACGGGTTCGAGACCTCGTCACAGTGCTCGGTGTGTCACAGATGACCATCCGTCGCGACATCGACATTCTTGCCGATCAAGGCCTGCTCGATCGCGTGCACGGCGGGGCCGCTGCTGCGCCGAACGGTCGTGGCGCGGCGAGCGCCGAAGAGCCGGGCTTTGCGGCCAAGGAACGACGACAGTACGTGGAGAAGGTCGCGATTGCGACCCGGGCCGCCGACATGATTCGACCGGGCAGCGCCATTGGAATCACCGCTGGAACGAGCACTGCGTTGCTTGCGTCCGAAATCACTCACGTGGAAGACCTGCTGGTCGTGACCAACTCAATGGCGGTCGCCGAGGTACTCCACCAACAACGCCGCAGCGACCTCGCCGTGGTGGTGACCGGCGGTACCCCAACACCATCTCGAGCTCTCGTCGGGCCAATGGCCGAGGCGACGCTTGCAAGCCTGCATCTCGACCAGCTGTTCATGGGTGTTCACGGAATGGCCGAGTCGACCGGGTTTACGTCTCCGAATTTGCTCGAGGCCCAGACGCTGCGCAGCTTCATCGAAGCCAGTACATCGATCGTCGTCCTCGCCGACCACACCAAGTGGAATACCGTGGGGCTCGCCACGATTGCGCCGCTCAATAGGGCCGACGTTGTCATCAGCGACGACAACCTCCCGGACGATGCGGTCTCGACACTGCAATCAGAGTGTGGCAGTGCCCTCATCGTCGACGGAGCCGTACTCCGCCGCTAACCCACACCCCGCCGCTAACCCAAACCCGGGATTTGTGAAGGATGTAGTACCTATACGGTACGAAATCCTTCACAAATCCTTGGGGTGGCTATTTGATGCCGGAGAATTGGATGCTGTCGACGAGACGGCGCCCAAAGATCAGGAAGATCAAGATGACCGGGAGTGCCCCGAGGAGCGTGCCTGCCATAAGGCCAGACCAATCGGGAGCGGTGCCTGGCTGCTGGCTCGAGAAGATTCCGAGTGCCACGGTCATTGGCTGCACTTCATCAGCGCGTGCCACCACGAGCGGCCAGAGATATTCGTTCCATGCCGTCACATAGGTCAACACGCCGAGTGTGATCATCTGTGGGGTCGCAATAGGAAGGATGACCGACCGGAAGATTCGAGCATGGCTCGCACCATCGATCAGCGCCGCCTCTTCAAGCGAACGGTTGATGCCAAGGAAGAACTGGCGCAAGAAGAACACGGCGAACGGGGTCATCAAGAAGAACGGCGCAATAACTCCCGGCAACGTGTTCAACAAGAAGACGCCCTCGGATTCGTAGAACGGAAGCCAATTCAAGCTCTCGCCAGTCACCTGAAAGAGCCAGAAGTCACCTCGAACCAAAAGCAGGTTCGGGATCAACGTGAAGATCGGCGGGATCATCAAGCCGGTGAGGTAGAGAAAGAACAGCTTCTCCCGACCCGCAAAGCGGAGTCGTGAGAACGCGTACGCTGCTAGTGCGCTGAAAAACACCTGGCCGACCGCAATTGCCGTGGCGATGATGACGCTGTTCTTTAGGGCTTGCAGGTAGTCGAACGAGCCGCTGTTCTCTCGGCCCGACGCAATCTGGACCTCTTCGGGGGTGGCCTGACCGAGCACTCGAAGGAAGTTGAGATCCGTCGGGTTCTGCGGAATCAGTCCGTTGTCTCCAGCAAAGAGGTCGGGGTTGGTCGTAAGCGCCGTACGAAGCGCCCAGTAAAAGGGGAACAACGTGACGAGGATCAATAGTGCGAGCATCGTCCACGCAAGACCGCGGCTCATCCGCTGTCGTAACGGGATGCCAGGCTTGCTCGGTGGTGCGCTTGCTGCGCCGATCGAATCTGTCGGAAGGGTAACGGTCATGCGAGGTCACTTTCGTCTGCCCGAAGGATCTTTAACTGGAAGGCTGTTACGACCATGAGGACGCCGAGCAGCACCACCGAAATGGCCGCTGCATATCCAAAGTCGTTGAAGTTGAAGGCGTTCTCAAAGATGTAGAGGTAGATGACGCGGCTGGCGTTGATCGGGCCACCGGGTCGACCACCGAAGCCGCCAGTGCCGACCTGCACCGCGTCGAACACCTGGAAGGAACCAATCACGGTGATCACCAAGACGAGCGCAAGAACGGGGCGCAGCAGTGGGACGGTGATTCGCCGCATCATCTGCCATTCCGTTGCGCCGTCGAGCGAGGCGGCTTCATAGAGCGACTTCGGGATCGTCTGCAGTCCAGCAAAGATGAGCAGCGCCGTGTAGCCCATGTGTCGCCACGTCATAACAGCAGCGATTGTTGGGATGACGCCGTCGATACTCGTGAAGTAGTTGGACTCGAACCCAATGATCGGGATTGCCGCAATGGCGTCCGACACCACACCGAAGGTCGGATCGAGCAGCCACACGAAGAGCAAGGTCACAATAACGTTTGGGATCAGATAGGGGAGCAAGACCACCGCTCGGACGAACGCCGACTTGGTCAAGCGGTCCATCATCACCGCAATGCCAATGGCGAGAAGTGTCTGGGCCACGATGTTGATCACCACATAGAACAGCGTCACTCGAACCGAGTTCCAAAAGAGGGGGTCATCGGCGAGGCGCTCGTAATTTTCGGTGCCGATAAAGTCGCCGCTGTTACTCAGCAGGTTCCAGTCGGTGAGACTCAGGTAGATGCCTCGGGCAGTCGGCAGCAGAAAGAAGAAGAAGAACCCGATCAGGCTCGGCAGCAAAAAGGGAAAAGCTGCCCGCCAACCCCCATACAGGTTGAGCTTTCGTTTCGGTGCATCGCTGGTATTGATCGTCACTGCCACCGGAGGTCCCCCCAAGTTTGGAATCCGTGCGGCCGATGGCCGCTCAGTACGCTGTTGCTTCGCTCGGTACGCTGTTGCTTATTGTGTGATTTAGCTGTCGCAACTACACATATTGGATACTTTCATGTCAGAAGCGCACATGACTAATCCGCGAACCAATCTTTCTGGCACATTGGCGTCATTTGCTTCCCCTTTGGCATACTGCCTAAATGCAGCCTGAACAAGTCCGGTCCCGTGCGCCCGGGAGGGTCAACCTCATTGGAGAGCACACCGACTACAACGATGGATTCGTCATGCCATTGGCCTTGCCATTCGACACGACACTGTCGATCGTGCGGCGCCCGGATCGGCGAGTGTTACTGCACTCAGCAGGCTTCGAAGACCTCGAATTTTCGCTCGACGACGACCCTTCCGACGTTGGTTCTTGGGGACGTTATGTTGCGGGCATGGCGCACTATCTTGAAGCCGATGGACTTGCGGTCTCGGGATTCGAGGCGACGATCAGTACGACGATTCCCGTCGGCGCAAGCTTGAGTTCTTCGGCTGCGCTTGAAAATGCTGCCGGCTTTGGCCTCACAGTGATGGCCGGAGAAACCCCCGACCCCGTCAAGATCGCGACGCTCGGCCAACGCGTCGAGAACGAGATCATTGGCATCCAAAGCGGCATCATGGACCAGCTCATCTCGGCAGTGGCCGTCGAAGGATTCGCCATGCGCATCGACTGCCGATCCCTTGAGAGCACCCCCGTCCGGGTCGCCGACAACGCAAGCGTCGTCATCATGGACACCATGACCCGGCGCGAACTGGCCGACAGCGAGTACGACCTCAGGAGACAAGCCTGCGAGCGAGCCGCATCGACCATCGGCGTCAGCGCGCTACGCGACGCAACGATTGAGCAAGTCGACGCAATGAGTAGCGGCGTCGATAAACGCCGCGCCACGCACGTCGTCAACGAGAACGCCCGCGTTCTGCAAGCCGAACAGTTGCTCAACAACGACGACCTCACCGAGTTTGGACGGTTGATGAACGAGAGCCACTACAGCCTCCAAACCAACTACGAAGTCTCGTCGGATGCCCTCGACCAAATGTCGGCAATCGCCCGCGAGCACGATGCCTGCTTCGGCGCACGAATGACCGGCGGAGGCTTTGCTGGCAGCGCTGTCGCGTGCATTGATCGATCGCAAAGCGAGAACTTTGTCAGCCACGTTAAGCGCCGATGGGAGGACGAGGCCGGAACAGTGCCCGACGTCTGGATCGTCGAGCCAGCCGCCGGCGCTTCAGCGGTCGTTGTGTGAGCCTTTGCCCACCCGTCGGCTCTATCGGCCGCCGACGCCCATTCGCTGGTCGGCCAGCGCCGTAACGTTTCTTCCAGTGGCCAGATCCGATCTCGCGTTCAACTCATGAGGATGCCATGAACCCATTGCAGTTCTTCTCCCCAGAGGTCACGTCGATCTCTCGACTGCCGATGGCGAATCCGTTTTCGGTCATTGCAGGCCGCGACATCGTCAGCCTCGATGGTTCGTGGCGATTTCAACTGATTGGTTCGCCCAACGACGCTCCCACCGGGTGGCAAACAGCGGACACGTCATTGGCGCCATGGCGAGAGATTTCGGTGCCAGGGGTATGGACCCGACAACACACTGGAGACCAACCGCATTACACCAACGTGCAGATGCCATGGGAAGGTAATCCGCCCGACGTCCCCGCGGCCAACCCAACCGGGCTCTACCGGTGCGCCTTCGACCGGCCGTTGGGAGAGCGTGTGGTGCTCGACGTTGGCGGGTTCGAATCGATGATGCTCGTCTGGTGCAACGGCGAGTTCATTGGCATGGCCAAGGATTCACGTCTCTCGTCATCATTCGACCTGACCGGAGCTGTCGAACGGGGCCCAAACGAGCTTGCTATCTTGGTCAGCCGCTGGTCCGACGCCACGTGGATCGAAGACCAAGACCACTGGTTTCACGGCGGCCTGCACCGGTCGGTTACCGTCACCGGCACCGCCGATGTGCATCTTCGCGATGTCACTGTCGTTGCCGACTTCGATGCCCAAACAAACGAGGGCTCGTTGCGGGTTGAAACCGAGCTCGCAACATCGGGCAACCTCGGCGAGGGTTGGACCACCGCCATTGCCGTCGCCGAGCTTGACATCGAGAGCATCGAGGCGGTTCCGAGCTCGCCGCCGACCCGCGGCATCGATGCGCTTGCGTTCACCTACATCTTTGATGGGCTGATTGCGCGCCACGAGCATCTGAGCCTCGATATCGAGCCATGGTCGGCGGAGTCTCCTCGCCTCTACGAATTGACGGTGTCCGTGATCGACCCGGCCGGCGCCGTCGTCGAGCGGTCAGTGCACCGAGTTGGCTTTCGACGGGTTGAGATCGTCGAACGAACGCTCCGAGTCAACGGTGCTCCAGTCATGATCAACGGCGTGAACCGTCACGATCACCATCCCGACACAGGCAAGACGCTCACGACCAACGAACTACGCGACGAGCTGGCAATGATGAAGGCGTTCAATATCAACGCTGTCAGAACCGCCCACTACCCAAACGATCCGGTTGTTCTCGACCTCTGTGATGAGCTCGGGCTCTACGTGATCGACGAGGCAAACATTGAGAGCCACGCCCGCCATGACTCGTTGGCGGCATCGGGCATGTTCGATACCGCCATGTTCGACCGCATTCGTCGAATGGTGCTCCGAGATCGCTCGCACGCCTGCGTGATTGGTTGGTCGCTCGGCAACGAGTCCGGTGCAGCGCCGGTGCATGCTGCTGCGGGAACGTGGATTCGCTCGATCGACCCCACACGGTTTGTGCAATACGAGGGCGGATTTTCGCCAAACTTTGCTGATCGCGGCGAGCATCGCAAAGCCCAACGCGAAACGACCCCATCGGCTTTCGACCTTGCGATCAGCGACGTTGTCTGCCCAATGTATGGAAGCGTCGAACAAGTCACCGAATGGGCACGTTGGGCCAATGACACCAACGGCGATGAACGCCCGCTGATCTTGTGTGAGTACAGCCACGCCATGGGAAATTCCAACGGAGGTCTCGCCGATTACTGGGAAGCGTTCTGGAGCTACGACGCGCTCGGTGGCGGGTTTGTCTGGGATTGGCGCGACCAGGGGCTGCGCGAGGTCGACGATGATGGCAACGAGTGGTTTGCGTACGGTGGCCACTACAAGGACGAACCCAACGACGGAAACTTCTGCATCAACGGTTTGGTCGACCCCGATCTGACACCGCATCCGGGGCTGACCGAACTTGCATGGCTGGCTCGACCAGTCACCATCTCACTCGTCGGCGACGACATCGTTATCTGTAACCGGCGGGCACATACCACGACGAGCGACCTGGTCATCTCGTGGTGGTTGGAGTATGACGGCGAGCCTGGTGAGGCGAGCGTCTTAGAGCTTCCGGCGGTCGCTGCGGGCGGTATTGTCCGCGTGCCGATGACGCTGTTTGGCGTCCTTGACGATGGCGCGTCGTTGGTGACGGCAAACTTCACCGTTGCCCTTGCGAGCAATCGGCCGTGGGCTCCTGCTGGCCATGTGCTTGGCCATGATCAACTCGTGCTGCGCGATTTGGACCCTCGCACGCTCGGGGTCGGCCCGATTGGCGCCGACGAGGTTCGAGGTGCGTCGGTGAACGCGGCCGCTGCGGCTGACGGGGTTCAGAGTGCCGACATCGCCGACAGTGCCGACGGATCAATGTTCGTCTCGGCGATCCGGCCAACGGTCTGGCGGGCCCCAACCGACAACGACGGCGTTGCCCAAGGGTGGATGAGCGAAGTTAGTGGGATCCGCCCAATGTGGGTGAAATGGGGTCTTGAAACCGCAACGCTCGACCACCGCATCGAGGTGGTCAATCTCGACGGTGGGGGACAACAACGGACCGATGCAATCCTGATCCCCGATGCATGGACCGACGTGCCCCGAGTTGGTGTGGTCTTCGCCGTGGATCCAGCACTGTCGACGTTGACGTGGCTCGGCATTGGCCCTGGGGAGACGTATCCGGACCGGTACGGCGCAGGTCGGCTCAGCCAGCATTCAATGCGTGTGGCCGACAGCTATCACCGGTTCGTGGTGCCTCAAGAACACGGCGCCCACGTGCTGCCGCGTTGGTTTCGGCTCACCGATTCGGAGGGCTCGGGCATCGAAGTGATCGTCGAGTCGGCCGAGTCGTTCTCGGCGAGGTTGCATAGCGACGCAGTCCTCACCCAAGCAACCAACCTCTCGGAGCTAGCCGCTGCGATGGCGGCCGAGCCCGATCAGATCGAGGTACACATCGACGCACGAATGCGCGGGATCGGCACCGCGGCATGCGGCCCTGATGTACGCAACGATCTGCGGATCGGGCCGGGTTGGTATTCGGTCAAATGGAGCTGGCGGCCAATCCAAGGTGCCCGCTAGAGCGTTCCACCGTGTCGCAGCGTCACCGTGTCGCGGTGTTGGATTGCGAGCGCTGGAACTTCGGCATCGAGTGCCTCTGCGATTGGAATGAAAGCGCTTTCATGGCAGGATGTCCGCGTAGGAAGTTAAAGGACATCCGCCGCTCGCCAGCCGCTGGCCACCGTCGAAATGCGCATCGTTCTTTGCCCAGAAATGACTGGAGTTGCCAGCACATATGTCAATGAATGAATCCACGTTCGTCTCGTTCCCCGAGGGATTCAACTGGGGCGCAGCGACATCGTCGTATCAAATTGAGGGCGCGGCCACCAGCGGGGGAAGAGGCCCGAGTATTTGGGACACCTTCTCGGCTGACCCGGGTCGAATCGCCGATCGGTCCACCGGCGCTATTGCATGCGATCACTACAACCACTATCGCAGCGATGTCGCGCTCATGAAGGATTTGGGCCTTCACACGTACCGCTTCTCGATCGCATGGCCGCGAGTGATTCCCGAAGGCGTCGGCGCAGTAAATGGCGAAGGGCTCGACTTCTATGATCGACTCGTCGACGAGCTTCTCGAGGCCAACATCACCCCAATGCCAACGCTGTACCACTGGGATCTTCCCCAAGCGCTCGAAGACAAAAACGGCTGGGTGTCTCGAGACACTGCGCACGCGTTCGGCGACTACACCGAGGTTGTCGTCTCCCGCCTCGGAGACCGAGTTAACACCTGGGCAACGCTAAACGAACCCTTCGTGTCAGCCAACCACGGCTATGTGACTGGAGAACACGCTCCGGGTCGAACGTCGATGCTCGACGGCATGGCAGCGTCGCACCACCTGATGCTCGCCCACGGGTTTGCCATGGAACGAATCCGCTCGATCGTCACCAATGCCAACGCTGGAATCGTGTTGAACTTCACACCGACCGAGGTCGCAAGCAACGATCCGGCCGACATCGAAGCGGAACGCCACGTCGACAATCTTGAGAACCGCTGGTACATCGACCCGCTCGCCGGCAACGGGTATCCGTCCGAAACAGCCGAGTATTATCAGTGGGATCAATCAGAGGTGCTCGATGGCGACCTCGCAGTGATCAGCGCTCCCATCGACTTCCTCGGTGTGAACTATTACACGCGATCGGTGGTGTCATCGGACGGCAACGAGCTTCCCGACGGCGCACCCGTCAACACAATGGGATGGGAACTGCACCCACCGTCGCTCGGCCGGTTGCTGCGCTGGCTCCACAGCACCTATGACTTCCCGAGCTACACGATCACCGAGAATGGTTGCCCAATGCCCGACGATGTGCGAAGCACGACCGGGCAGATTCTCGATGACGACCGACTCGGGTTTGTGCGAGACCACCTGATTGAGGTGCACGCCGCGATCGAGGACGGAGTTCCCGTTTCTGGCTACATGGTGTGGTCCCTCTTCGACAATTTCGAATGGGCGTGGGGTTACGGGCCGACGTTTGGCATCGTCGAGATCGACTGGGAAACGCTCGAGCGTCGGTTGAAGAAGAGCGCGGACTGGTACAGCTCGGCAATAGCTGCGAATGGTTTCGCTCGACCGGAAACGCCGACAACGTATAAACCGTGGGTGTCTTTCGAGCAGAATTGGTAGTTGATCGGAACTCGCGGTACGGTCTCCGAAACAACAAATCTCACCCATGAGGCGGGTCCTTGATGGGTGGTGCGGGGATTGATCGAGCTGGGTAGCCCCTGTGGCTACCCGGTTCGATCTTTCGCATTTTTGGGAGCGTTGGCAACCGGACGCCGGCGAGACACTATCGGCGCACAGTGTCGAGAAATTGCCGGACCTCGTTCGGGTCAAGTTCCTTGCCATAGTTGAAATGATCGCGCGCGATCTCGACGATCCGCCCATCGATTTCATGATGGGAGTCGTAATCGGGGAGGCTGCCTTCATCGCCTCGCCGCTCAGAGACGAACGCGACTTCGACCCGCACACAATCCCGGCCCTCTCGCCCACATCGTCCATGGATCTCGTTCGCAATCTCCATAAGATCTCGGTCTCGGGACACAATGATGACCACGTCACACTCGTCGGTGAGCGCCGCCGCCACGGCGTCGAGGGCAAGCGCGACGTCGATGCCCTTCTCACGCGCTCCTCGCCATCGCTTCACTTTCGTCGTGTGCGCATCGCCCGCATCATCGAACCACGGAGGAGGCAGATCGGAATCGACCCGCCATTCCCAGTGGTAGCGAAGCGTTCGTTCGGTAACCGAAACGCCGGTCTCGCGGATCAAAGAATGGCGCCGACTCACAAGGTCGAACATCGACTTGTTCTCAGCAGAGTCGTGTATTCCCGAGTAGTAGTGCGTGCCGACCAGCTCCCGGTCGCCCGCGAGTTCTCGGGCGAGCAACAACGGATGCACCCTGCCCTTAAAACGGCGGTTCAGACCTTTGAAGAGGTTTTGGCCATCGATGAATACGCAGACACGTTCAGTCACCGTGTCAGCGTAGTCGCAAGCACGAACATGAGTGACCGAGCCGGTTAGTCGACGTAGCGTCTCGCCTTTGCTTTCTTGCCTTTGACGGTGGTCTTCTTGATCGCAAAGATCACGTCATCAACGGCCCCGTCGGGAACACCGACGACCGAATAGTGATCGGAAATGCGGATCGGCCCGATATCTCGGCCGGACAGCTGCGTTTCGTTTGCGATTGCGCCAACGAGGTCCCCGGGACGGATACCGCCGCGGGCGCCGACACCGATGTAGACGAATCCGGTGTTGGGATCGGGTTCGCGGCTGGCGCTGCCCGCCTTCTTTCCATGTCCCCGGTCGCGGTCGCCAAAGGACTCCCGGCCGCGTCCGTTGCGATCTCGGCCCTTCCCCTTGTTCCCCTTGTCATAGGAGCGGTCGTTGCCGAACTCCTTCGATGCATCAGGGATCTCGGCGTTGTCTCCAGCGGAGAATTGCGCCTTGTGCGCAAGCATGAGGGCCACGAGCGCAAGGTTTCGTTCGGAGTCCTCGCCCTTGAGATCGTGGAGCACCTGTTGGAACTCTTCGAGGTCTTCGGTGAGTGTCTCGCTCGCCAACGCTTCGCGCATTGCCTCGACCGTCGTTGCAATCTGACGCTGTCGAAGGTCAGCTGCAGTCGGAACTTTGTGGACTTCGATCTTGGTTTTGGTCAGCCGCTCGATGTTGTTGAGGAGGCGGCGCTGACGTGGCGTCGCCAACGTGATTGCGACACCGCGACGACCAGCGCGTCCCACGCGGCCAATGCGATGCACGTAACTTTCTGGTGCAGACGGAATGTCGTAGTTCACGACATGGGTGAGCGTGTCGACGTCGAGGCCGCGGGCAGCAACGTCGGTCGCGATCAACAATTCTGCGGTGCCATCACGCAAGCGAGCCATCACCCGGTCGCGCTGAGCTTGATCCATGCCGCCGTGGAGAGCCTCGGCGCGATACCCGCGTCCGCTCATGGTGACGGTCAGTTCGTCGACGTCGGTGCGGGTCTTACAAAACACGATCGCTGACGTTGGGTTCTCAAGGTCGAGAATGCGGCCGAGTGCTTGAGCTTTGTGGTGCTTGTGGACCACGTACACCTGTTGGTCGATGAGGTCGCGATGCTGGGCAGCGTCGGCTGCACCGATCTTGACCAATACGGGGTCCTGTTGGTGGCGCTTGGCAATCGCGTGAATACGCGGAGGCATCGTTGCCGAAAAGAGCACCGTTTGGCGATCCTTTGGCGTGTTGCTCAAGATGAGTTCGATGTCCTCAGTGAATCCCATGTCGAGCATCTCGTCGGCTTCGTCGAGCACGACGGTACGAACCTGGTCAAGGTCGAGCGAGCCCCGCTTGAGATGGTCGATCGCTCGGCCAGGGGTGGCCACAACGACATGGACGCCCCGACGGAGCGCATCGAGTTGCCGGCCGATTGGTTGGCCGCCATACACCGACGTGACCTTCACGCCAGCGCTTTTGCCATAGGTCGCCATTGCTTCACTGACCTGCATTGCCAACTCGCGGGTGGGGGTTAATACGAGAACTTGGAGGACGGGCTTGTCAGTGGTGACGATATGTTCGATCGTCGGCAACGCAAACGCAGCGGTCTTGCCGGTGCCGGTCGCTGCTTGACCAAGCAAATCCACACCGGTGAGCAGGTGTGGAATCGCTTGTTGTTGGATGGGTGTGGGCTCTTCATAGCCCAGGGAATCGAGCGTCGAAACGAGCTCTGGGCCAAGCCCAAGGGCCGCAAAGCCAACCTCATCATCGAGTACCTCGAAGGTCTCTTCTTCTTGCATCACGGTCGGACTTTCACAAATGGCGAACAGTTCACTCTAGTGCGTAACAGGACAGCAACCCGTTTGGGCCGGGGTGGTCAGTGGTCACCCATGACGTCACCCAATGTAGATGCCCTGCACCGATGCGTTCTGGCCAAAGCCGCAAGCGACACGTCCATCGACGGAGTCAACGAACACGAGATCGTGATAGATCACCAGGTCGAACGCGCAGTCGAGCCAGTCGTTGCGCTCCTCGAACCGGGCAATATTGCCGTCGAGCGCGAGCGTGACCGGTGGGATCGTGGCGATGTTTGACGCTGGCGCGCTTGTGACGGCGTCGATAGCAACCGTCAGCGAGTCGGCGGTGACGTTGGTGATGGTCAAAGCGCCAGATGGGCCACAGCAAGGCGCATTCGTGAACGGTGCAAACGAGTATCGGAACGTGCCCGCAGTGACGGTCTGATCGAATACCGCTGGTGCGTTGAAGACAGCAATGAGTTCGAAGTTGGCCTGGCTGAGCGGGGCGAGTTCGTGGCTGCCGCTGATGTTGGTCATTCTTCCGTTGACGAGCGAGCCAACAGACAGGGTCGTGCTCACGTGTCCGGAGGAATCGAAGGCATGGACGAAGAAGCCATTGCCCAGGCGTCGTCCTCCAAGAACTCTTGTCTCGCCGGTGGCGGTGTAGGTCAGCTCGCCGCGTATCAGCTGTTGGTGTTCGCCAAGCCACATGGTTACGGGCTGATCTTGGTCTCCGAAACGAATCTGGCCGGACCATTCTGAACGCATTGACTCATGGGCGATCATGTTGCCGGTCAACCGAGGTGCCTGGGTGCTCGTAGGGGAGTGGCCGTCTGCGACCGCGGGTTGCGGAACAGTCGTTGTCAAAAGAGCGGTTTCGGCTGTTGATGCACCGGGCGTTGGGGCTTGGGCGATCGGCGCAGCGGGGACGACCGTGGTTGGGGCGACGAAGTGCTCCGTCCCGAGTTTCTCGACCGGTTCTGGTTGTCGAGCTGCTGATTCGGTCAGGCTTTGCCATCCACAGCTCGCGCACACGACGGCGAGGGCAACGGTGGCGACGGTCGAGCGCATTCGTTTCGTGAGGATTGGCATGGTCATTGTTTCACGGTACGTGCGCGTCGTTTCGACGTCGTTAGGGACTGCCCCCGACAACAGCATGTGGTTTCGAGAACCCGTATGATCCAATGATGACGTTGACACTCGACACGGTAGATCTTTCTTCCCCGACAGCTGGAACAAGCCTCGAGCGGGCGCTTCGTGCGACCGGCTTTGCCCAACTCGTGGGGCATGGCCTTGATCCCGATGTGCGTGCTGCAATGATCGACGCCTCACAATCGTTCTTCTCGCTCGATGAGTCGGCGAAGGCGAATTTTGCGCATCCGGAACTGGCAGCCAACCGCGGGTATCGAGCCAAAGGCAGCGAAGCGCTTAGTTACAGTCTCGGCGAGGCCTCACCGCCCGATCTTTTCGAGTGCTTTAACTCTGCACCCGAGCCGTTGGTTACGAGCCCGTTGCTGAAGTCGACGCCGTGGCCAGACGAGGTCACACCCGGCTTTTCGACCGCTGCGCTTGCATATTTCCAGGCGTTGGCGGCAATCGCTGCCCATCTCGACGACGTCATTGGTGAGCTCATTGGAGCTCGGTGGTTGCGGGAACGGTCCGGTCGTGGCCCTGATTCGCTCGCAAGTATTCGCTATGAGCCCGGTCCTGATGGGACCGAAGAAGCTGTCGACGGACAACAACGCATGGGTGCGCACACGGACTATTCCTCGTTCACGCTGCTCGATGCGGATTCGGTTCCGGGCCTGCAGATCGTGGGCCCCGACGGTGAGTGGGTCGACGTGTTGCCAGATCCCGGATCGCTCTTGCTCAATGTCGGCGACATGTTGGCCATCATGACCAATGATGAATGGCCATCGACGCTTCATCGGGTCGTCCCAATGAGTCAGGGGGCAGCTCCGGTGCGTCGGTCGTTTGCCTTTTTCCATTACCCGAATCTCGATGTCGAAATTTCGGTGCTTCCGGGCTTTGTTCGCCCCGACCAGCCAGCAAACTACGAACCAATCATCGTCGAGGAGCACCTGACCGACAAGTTGTTGGCGCCAAAGGACAAAGTCGCTTCGTCGGCGACTAACACCACCGCCGGCCGCACTATCTAGCAGCGATCGATGCGCTCCGGGGTCTGACCCCGGAGCGCACGATACGGGGCGAAAAGTGTTCGGGAGGGTCTGACCCCAACGGGCACGTTATGCGGCGAAGAGCAGCCAGAGTCCGGCTACTGAATAGAGCACCATAACGAACAGCATGGTCTGCTGACTCTTCGCTGCCCTTTGGGGATCGAAGCGCGTAATTGCCAGGTCATGGGCATACATGACAGCGAGCACGTGGCCAACAACAATCGACAGCGCCTGCACCCACGCGACGACGTCGACATCGATCAGATTGAGGTTGACCACGCTGCTTGCGCTGTTGAACCAGTCGGTCGTGGGTTCGCCTTGGGCGTTGAAGTTGCCGAACGGATTCGACAGCCGGAACCAAAAGCTCTGTGACTGGTCAACGAGTAGCTGCGCGTAGTGCGCGACCGCATACGCCCAGACGATCGGAATGAGCGACGGGGCAAAGATGTTGGCTGCTTCCTCCTGGGAGATCCCGGTGACCGTCGCTGTTGCCCGCGACCCAGTCCAATACAGCACGGCAGCAATCAGGATCATCGCCACCAACCCAATGGTGAGCGGCGCTGCTGAACTCCACCCGTTCGCACGGCCAATGAGGTCGGTGTAGATCGGGCTCTCGCTGAAGCCATCAAACGATGTGCCTCCAAGAATCGTCAGGATCAACATCATTGAGCCCGGCATACTCTCGACAGTCGAGAGGCCAGATAGAGGCAAGCGAACCCGAAGCGCACCAGTCTCGTCCACCCAAACCGGAGCGATGGCGGAAATCATTGTGAAGGCAATCCCGAACGCGTCTGCTCGGTCGAGCCAGATCCTTCCGAAGCGCACCATGCCGCTGATCATGACGACCGAGTACACCGCCATCGACCATCCGAGGATCCGAGGGCTGTCACCGCTGGGATGGGCGAGCTCGAGGAACAGGAATCCAAACATCAACAGCACAGCAACCCATTGGTGGCCGGGAGCATCGTCACGGTCTCCATCGGGGAAGAGCAGCCCAATGGTGTTGAACGGGTTAAGCGCCTTCCAAAGATCGCCAAACACCGCCGATGCGACCGGGACCGCAACCCACACCATCACATAGATCGTGACCGGTGCGAGGTTGACAGACTCGCCGCCGACGTCGGTCCCGAACAGGCCGGCGGCCATCGTCAGCAAGAACACAGCCATGCCGATGACCCGGAGGACGCCGGTTCCCGCTTTCACGAGAACCGGCGAGCCGGGGATCGCCATGCCCGTCGTGGCTACGCTCAGCTTGGGGGTCTTCCATAACGCCCCAAGCCCAGCGAAGGACAGGACCAGGGCCGCAATCGCCGCCCAACTGAACTGCCACAGGGGGAGCGGTAGCGTGCCACGCGACCCAACGCCATGGGCGAACAACCCCGGCATGGCCAGGTCGAGTAGAGGCGTGTCGATCATTGGGCGACAGACGGAAACACGGGGCTACGAGACGACGAGTTCAGCAATGAACTGGCCAGATCGTTCGAACTCGATCTCAAACCGTCCGGGGGTGTCGGCGGTGAAGACGATCGTGGTCTCGGCGTTGGCGGCGACGTCTCCGAAAAGGTCGTATCCGTGCACGTGGACTTCCTCGGCAGTATCGGAGGCGATTGTCATCATGACGACATCACCCCGAGCAACTTCGAGGCGGTCGCTTCGGTCGAGCTCGACCGTGCCGGTCGCATACGTTGCGGTGAAGACGACATCGGCGTCTGAAACGTTCACTGCGTCGGTCTCACGCTCGCTCTCGGAGTCTTCGTCGGGCGTCCCGAAGCCGGTGACGGTTTGGCCCGCTCGGATGTGCTCGCCATCGAGGGTGTAGTCGGCATGGTTGTTTGCGTTCAGCCCAACCTCGACAAGGTGCTCACCGTTCGCCACGTCGATTTCGAGTTCGAGTTCAGTGAAGCGCTGCACGCGTTCGCCGTCGATGTAGAGATGCATGTGCCCCTCGTTGTCGATGGGGTCGGCATCGATGTTTTCGGGTGTGGGTGTGAAGTTGTCGAGCGATACAACGAGGTCGAACACGCCAGGCGCTTCGGTCTCGGTAACTTCGATATCGACCGCCGGGATAGGGCCGAACGCGTCGACCTCGATGCCGTTGTCGTTGTGTACGTGCGAATGCTCATCGTCGCCGTGGTCAGCGTCGTCATGATCCTGGCTGTCACCTTCGGACGCATTGTCGGAGTCGACGCTTTCAGCTTCGGGGAGCGAATTCCCCGAATTGGTCAGGTCGTTGGCCGACGTTGTTGTGGCGGTGCTTGCACACGCGGTTGCCATGAGTAGCACGGCGAGTAGTGCACCAAAACGGCGCACGAGAGATCTGTTCCACATAGGTGGACCTTTCGTTCGGTTTTTGTGAGTTGACGTTGTCTGCTTGGTGCAACGGGGAGCGAATCGTCAAGCAGAGAGG
>CALKGG010000057.1 GCA_938084885.1 uncultured Acidimicrobiales bacterium | reverse complement strand
GGGGTCAGGTCTCATTCATAACCCCCTCCTGGCCGCGAATCAGACTCGCTCCACGTGAAGCAGTAGCTTCGACTCATGGCTCACAGCGACGACCTCAACGGCGAATCCACGCTCACCCGAGAGTCGGTCGAGCTGTTGCAGGTCATGATCCGCAACGGGTGCGTCAACGACGGCACCGAGGACACTGGCCACGAGACGCGCAACGCCGACGTGCTCCGCCAAGCACTCGAAGGCACGGGTCTCGATATCGAAACCTACGAGCCATACCCCGACCGCGCCTCGGTGGTTGCTCGAATCGAAGGCTCAGACCCCAATGCGCCCAGCCTCTGCCTCATGGGCCACACCGATGTTGTGCCGGTCAACCCCGACGGCTGGACCCACGACCCGTTCGGCGCCGAGATAATCGATGGCGAAGTTTGGGGTCGAGGCGCAGTCGACATGTTGAACATCACATCGTCGATGGCCGTCGCATTTCGTCACCTTGCCGACACGAACTTCACCCCCAAGGGCGACATCATCTTCTTCGGCGTCGCTGACGAGGAAGCGGGCTCGACCGTCGGCGCCGAATGGTTCGCCCAAAACGAATGGGATGCCATCGAAGCCGACTACGTGCTGACCGAAAGCGGCGGCATCCACCTCGGCAACTCCGAAACACCCTCGATCATGATGAACGTCGGAGAAAAGGGCATCGAGTGGCGGCGCATCCGAGTGCGCGGCACGCCGGGCCATGGCTCTCGCCCGTTCCGCAGCGACAACGCTTTGGTTCGAGCCGCCGCCGTCGTGCAACGGCTAGCCGAATACCGACCGCAACCGAACTTCTCCGAACTCTGGCGAGGGCAGGTGGCATCGTTTGGATTCGACGAGGAGACAACCGCTGCGCTTCTCGACCCCGGAGCAATCACCGACTACCTCGAAGAGTTTCCCTTTCCGGGAGTTGCGAGCCATTTCTACAGTTGCACGCACACGACGATGTCTCCGAATGTCATCAACGCGCCTGGCGAGCAGAAGTCGAACATCATCCCTGACCTGATCGAGATCGATGTCGACATCCGCACGCTCCCTGGAGAAGGGACCGAAGACGTCGACGCTCATCTGCGTGCTGCGCTGGGCGATTTGGCCGATGCGGTCGAAGTCGAGACGCTGCTCGCATATCCGTCGTCGATGAGCCCTACCACCACTCCTCTGTGGGACTCGATAGAGCGGGCGGTGGCCAAACCCTTCCCGAGCGCCGATGTCGCGCCGCATCTCATTGTTGGCTTCACCGATAGCCGCATCTACCGGGAGCGGGGCAAGATTGCCTACGGGGCTGGCCTCTTTAGCCCGTCGCTCGATGCAATCAGCTACAGCGACCGCTTCCATGGCAACGACGAACGCATCGACATCGAATCGATGGCCCTGACCACTCAGTTCTTCATCGACACGGTGCGAGACTTCGGCGGAGGTTCCACATCGTGACCGCACCCATCGAGACCAACTGGATCGTGATTACCGGTCCCCCATCATCTGGAAAGACGACGCTGCTCGAGCTACTAGCCGCGGACGGTGAGCACATCTCGGGCGACAGCACACGGCAACTCATCGCCGATGTCGTCGCTGGTGGCCGTGACGCCGAGGAGTTCCGATTCGCCGACGATTTCCAACCTCGGGTGCTCGAGGCAATGTTGGCCGCCGAGCAGCGGTTGCATCCGAACGAGGTCGTGTTCCTCGAGTACGGACTTCCCTGCAATATTGCGTTCCACCGGACTGAGTCGTTGCCGCTAGTCGAAGGGCTGGCCGAAGCTGCGCTGGCTCATTGCTATGCGGCAGTGTTCATCCTTGAGCCTGTTGGCTGGCAGAACGACGCCGAGCGTGTCGAGGACGAGCAGTATCAAAAGGCTGTTCACCAGCACATGTTCGACGTGTACCGAGAGCGTGGCTACGAACCGATTGCTGTCCCGGAACTGAGCCCGGAAGGTCGGCTCGCATTCGTGCGAGCGGCGCTCGCCAGTTAGCCAGATTTGGCGTTGGCTCGTGAGGCCATGAACGCTCCGCCGATAGTGATGATTGCTCCAATGATGGCCAGAGCGGTAACCGTGTCGTCTCGGATCAACACGCCGAGTGTGAGTGACACGACAGGGATCAAATAGGTGATGAACGATGCCCGCACGCTGCCCACTCGACCAACGAGTGTTGCCATAATCCAGTAGGCGGTGCCGGTTCCGATTGCGCCCAAGAACACCACCGCAGCGACAGGCCCGAGTGACCATTCGTTCTCACCGATCGTGAACAGGCCAAAGGGCAGTACCCACAGCGTGGCGAGCCCCAGCATGGTTGCCATGATGTTGATCGGTCCGTACTTGGCTTGGAGCGGAGAGGCAAGGTTGACGGCAAAGCCGTAGCAAACAGTGGCGGCGAGCACCATGAGCACGCCACGCGCTTGGGTCGATCCGCCGCCGCTCGAACCGAGGCTGATCAACACGATGCCTACGAATCCTGCTGCGATGCCCACCAGGTGGGTTCCCTTGGGCGCCACCTTTACCAACACCGCCGACACGATGCCCGCAAAGACTGGCGTGGCCCCATTGAGCAGGCCGGTGACGGCTGAGTTGATGTGTTCTTGGGCCAGCGGGAAGAGCGTGAACGGTATGGCCACCCATAACAGTGAGAGCAGCAAGACCGAGCCGTAGTCCTCGCGCTCGATTGCCTTGCCGCCACCACGGAGTGCTCTGATGACGAGCAGCGTGATCGCACCAATGCCGACACGGCCGAGTGTGACAGTGCCCGGCGTGAGCCCCTCGAGAGCCTCGGCGATCAGTAGGAAACTCGAGCCCCAAATGAGGGAAACGCCAATGAACAGGCCCCAGTCGGCGTTCGCGAATGATTCGTCGTTTGCGGCTTGGGCTGCGGTGAACATGGACTTGGATTGCGTCACCTCCGCAGTCTCGCAGCCACACGCACAATTCACGAGCGGTATTCAGACACGCAGCTCAACGATCCAACAGAACGGTATTCGACCATGCATGGTGGGTAGTCACGATTGGCTCAACGTCACCCAAAATCTCGCAAAGCGATACTCGTGCGACTTACCCAACGCAACGGCGATTCGTTGCAGCGGTTTAGGTGGGAAGATTGGAAGCAGATCGCCCAATCGAATTCCCCTCCTCGCATCAGGTGGATGCAACGCCTTCAGCTGATCGCAATGTTGCCGCTTTGGACGACGACCCACCGGGCGGCTCACACGTTCGAGAACCACGCCGGCCACTGCCCTCGGACGGCTCAGCGATGGTTCGTAGGTAACGAGCTCACCGGAGTCACAATCGATGAGCGCCTAATGGACAGGAACCCAAGTGCCAGCAGAATCTCGGCGGTACAAGTCCTTCGCGAGAAGGTGATCAGCATCGTCATCCCACAGTTTCTGGGCGGTCGCCCGAAGCCGATTGACCGCAGAGTTATCTTGGGCGTCGGCCAGCCCAATCACATCGCGAGCTGGCAGCGCAACGACCGGACCATTCGGGAAATGGTGCGAGAGCTGGTCCCACACCGTGTCGAGCAAGATCATGCTCGCCTCGAAATTGCCGTCGCCGGTCAGCACCAGCATTCCGCCGCCTTGATGCAACTCCATGTCGCCAAAGCGTTCGGCGAGGTTCGACAACCCAATCTCGTGCAACTGCTCTCTGGTCATCCCGGCCTCCTCCCGCATTGCATCGGTGACGTAGGTGAACGTGTTGCCGTCGTCGTAGACGTAGAAGGCGGCTACCTCGTAGCTAAACAGCTGAACTGGAATGGTGTCGTCATCTCCCGCGGCGAGCGACAGAAACGTGCCCGCCGGTGCGAGCGACCGATCCTCGGACTCGATGCGCTTGAGGAAGGCAATCGAGCTGTTCACGAATGCAAGGTTGTCTGAGCTAACCACCCGGTCATCGTACTTCCGGGGTCGCTCGAGAAAGTTAGTCAGTCGAAGACAACGGTCTTTTCACCGACGAGGAACACCCGATGCTCGGCCCAGTGGCGAACCGCACGTGACAGGACGAGGCGTTCGGTGTCTTGTCCAAGCTCGACCAATTGTTCGGCAGTCTTCTCGTGGCCGACACGGGCTACGTCTTGTTCGATAATCGGCCCTTCGTCGAGGTCGGCAGTAACGAAGTGCGCTGTTGCCCCAACGAGCTTGACACCACGGGTGTGGGCTTGGTGGTACGGCTTTGCGCCCTTGAAGCCGGGCAGAAACGAGTGGTGAATGTTGATTGCACGACCACCGAGGTATGCACACAAGTCGTTGCTCAAAATCTGCATGTACCGGGCAAGGACCAGTAGGTCAATGTCGTGTTCTTCCATCAGCGCCTTGATCTGCGCCTCTTGTTCGGCCTTTGTTTCCTTGGTGATCGGCAGGTGCACAAATGGGACGCCGTAGCGTTCGGCTACTTCGGCGGCATTGGTGTGGTTCGAGGCAATGACGGGAATGTCGACCTTCAGCCCGCCGTTGCGCCAGCGGTACAAAAGGTCGACGAGACAGTGATCGAACTTCGACACAAGAATCATGATGCGAGGCCGGTAGTCGATTGTGTGGACGGCTAACTCGGCGCTGTCGATGCCGATGCCTCGTTCGTCCATGAGCCGTTGCTCAATGGCGTCCTTAATGGCTTTGGGGTCAGCGACGTTGCTCTCAAACTCGGTCCGCAGACAGAACGTATTCGTCTCGGGTTCGCTGAACTGTGCGTTCTCAACAATGTTGCCACCGACTTCGAGAAGCGCTCCCGACACCGTGTGAACAATCCCGGGGGCATCGGGACACTTCAGAGTGAGAATGTGGGAGGAGGAAGGGTGATTGTCGGGGGTCAATGTCACTCGTTCACGCTACCTAGGGAGCGACCGCTATCACCCGCCGTTGTGAGCCGTGCTCGGCTCGATGTCGACGCTGGCAGAGCATCACGTGTGTCTCCACCCTTTGGCTTTGCTCCGCGGCGGTTGCACGCAGTAAACCTGGCCTATGCCTCTTCATCCGCAAGCTGAACTTCTGATCGCAGCTGCGGCAGCAGCCGAGCTGCCCCCGATTGAAGGGCTCTCGTTCGAGGAAGCTCGGCGCCATTACAACCAGCGCTCGGCGGAGCTTCCAGCTAACCCGGTAATCGGCGAGGTTTCCGACCGTACGATTCCGGGTCTCGACGGCGAATTACTGATTCGCATCTATCGCCCGGATGGCGTTGGCTCAGCTTCACCCGACGGCATCCTCACGCCTGCCCTGATGTTCTTCCACGGCGGTGGTTGGGTGATCGGCACGATCGAGACCCACGACGTGGTGTGCCGCGCTCTATGCGAAGCCACCTCGGCCACGGTCGTGTCGGTCGATTACCGGCTTGCACCCGAACACCCCTTCCCCTCCGCTCCCGACGACTGCACTGCAGCCACGAAGTGGGTCGCCATCAACGGTGCGCAGATAGGCGTCGACGGCAGCCAAATTGCGGTGTGCGGCGATAGCGCTGGCGGCAACCTGGCCGCGGTGGTTGCGCTCGATTGTGTTGATGGACCAAGAATCAGCGCGCAAGCACTCGTCTACCCGGCGGTCGATGCAACCCGTGAGGAGACCGGTTCACTCGTCGACCACGCCGACGGTTATTTGCTCACCTCTGCGGGAATGCGATGGTTCTACAACCAGTACGCCCAAGACCAATCGCAGCTTCGCGACCCAAGGTGTTCTCCCCTTCTCGCCGATCACGCCGGCCAACCGCCAGCCATTGTGATCACCGCCGAATACGACCCGCTGCGCGACGAAGGGAAGGCCTACGCCGACGAGCTTCGCGCCGCTGGGGTTGAGGTCGACTATGTCGATTACGGCGGACAGATTCACACGTTCTTCACCCAGGTCGGTGTATGTGATGCAAGCCAGGATGCGGTCGACAGGATCGCTGCGTTTGTGAATGCTCGCTGGTAGCTGCGAAGGGTCGCGCCAGCGCGATCGACAGCGCAAGAGGCCCTATCGCGCGGGTTATGAATGAGACCTGACCCCAATGGGGTTCGGCGTGATCGACAGGCCAGGACGCCCACCGCGCGGGTTATGAATGAGACCTGACCCCACGGGGGTTAGCGGGTGTGGCTGACCTCGACGATGCCAATGTCGTTGCCGAAGAGCGTGATTGCATCCGCGGTGCGTTGTCGTGACGCAACATAGACCTCGCGGGTGCTTGCGGTGAGTTCGGCATCGGCGACGATGTCGATCACTGGGACGATGGTGAAGTCGGTGCGGTCGACCCTGGTTGGGACATAACCAAACGACGTGTCGAAAACCGACCGTCCGTTCACGATTGATTCAGTCACCTCGACCAACATGACGACCCCGTCGGGGGCACCCGCAGCACAACAGGCGGCGCTTTGGTTCGAGAGGATGTTTCCGAGTCCGTAAACAACGGGCACGCCGTCCACCACATCCACCGGCTGCACGACGTGAGCATGGTGGCCAATGATGAGGTCGATATCGGCATCCGCGGCCAGCGCCTCGGCATGGTCGAGCTGATACTGGTTCGGCTCATGGCGATACTCGTCGCCCCAATGCAACGACAGCACCACAAAATCGGCACCCTCCTCCCGGGCACGCACCGCTTCAGCCGCGATCTCCTCAACATCAATTTCGTTGACGAGCCACGGCGTTTCCTCGGGCTCGCGAAACCCGTTGAACCAATAGCTGTAAGACAGGCTGGCCACCGTGATCCCGTTCGCGTCGTACAGGGTGATGTCGTCGTACTCGGCCTGATCTCGGGCCATCCCGCTGTGGCCAAGACCGGCATCGTCGAGCACTTCGAGCGTGGCAATAACACCCTCGGTTCGGCGGTCGAGGCTGTGATTTGATGCGGTCGTGCAGCCGTCATATCCCGATGAGCGGAGCCCGTCGGCCATGTTGCCGGGCACGTTGAATGTCGGGAATCCGCTGAGATCGGTATTGTCCGGTGAGAGCGGCGTTTCGAGGTGACAGATCGCAAGGTCGGCGGTCGACAGATATGGCGCGATGTGGGCGAACATCGGCGCAAAGTCATAGTCGGCGTCCGAGCCCGATGCGTTCGCTGCGGCCTGACGAACGACCGCACCGTGCGCGAGCGTGTCACCAGTGAAGGCAAGCAACGCCGAACGCGTGTCGTTCGATGGTGCAGCGAGGTTGCGTGGCCGAAACACCTCTGACGGGTCGCTATTCGCTGACGGGATTCCGACGAGGCGAACGCGGGTTTCGTTGGATTCGGCGACAGCGTCCACCGTTGTTGGTCCGCCCGGATCGGGGACGGCACGGACGAACACGACGCTCAGAACAGCAAGCACCACGAAGGAACCGAACGCCGTGAACACCACGTTGCGACCCGTCCCAACCATGGTTCAAACGTAGCGGTCATGGTGCAACTAGCCAGCCACCCTTGCACGACTCTGGGCTAGAGGGCTCCGGCCTCTCGCAGCGCAGCGATGTCGGTAGCGGTCATTGCGAGCACCTCGGTGAGGACTTCGTTGGTGTGTTCGCCGAGCGTTGGTGGCCCGTTTCGATACGTCACCGGGGTCTGCGACAAGTGGATGGGATTGGCGATTCCCGGAACGGTTTCGGCGAGCGAGTGCGGCAGGTCGATTCGGCCACCCCTGTGCTTGGCCTGCGGCTCGTCGAAGGCCTCAGCAATGTCGTTGATCTTTGCGGTGGGAACCCCGCGGGCAGGTAAGGCGGCGAGCACGTCGGTTTGCGTCTTCGACCGCAGTTTCGCCTGCAAGAGTCCAGCGAGCTCGAGCCGGTGTGCGTTCCGATCGGGGTTGTCCGCAAAGCGGGGATCGGTTGGTAGTTCGGGGGCGTCGAGCCAATCGCAAAGCTCGGCAAATTGACCGTTGTTGCCCACAGCGATCACGACTCGACCGTCGATCGTGTCGAACGGCTGGTATGGCGCCAAGCTTGGATGCCATTCGCCTGTGCGTTGCGGAACGTGACCCCCAACGAAATAGCTGAGCGCTTGATTGATCAACAGTGCAAGACCCGAGTCGAGCAGCGAGATGTCGACATGTTGGCCAGCGCCGTTCTGTTCCCGATGAAAGAGGGCGGCGAGCACACCGACCGCGGTGAAGAGCCCGGATGCTTGATCGGTGATGGCCACCCCGGTGCGCAGCGGGCCAGCCCCGGGTTCGCCGTCGGCCCGCCCCGTGACGCTCATCAACCCGCTCATGGCTTGGGCGAGATAGTCGTAGCCAGGTTGATCGGCCATTGGCCCGTCCTGACCAAATCCGGTAATCGATGCGTACACAATGTCGGGCTTTAGTGCGGAGATGCTTTCGTAGTCGAGGCCGCGTTTGGCAAGCCCTCCCACCTTGAAGTTCTCGACGATTACGTCGCTGCGCAGCGCAAGCGACCGGACGACCTCTAGCCCGGCCGGTGTGGTGATGTCGACGGTGATCGACCGCTTGCCCCGATTCGTCGACAGATAATACGACGCCTCGGAGGTCTCGTTGCCGTTCGCGTCGAGCAGCCACGGCGGCCCCCACGTTCTTGTGTCGTCGCCTGTCCCCGGCCGCTCAACTTTGATGACGTCGGCGCCGAGGTCGGCGAGAATTTGTGTGCACAGCGGGCCGGCCAGTACTCGCGAGAGGTCGAGCACCCGGATCCCAGCGAGCGCGCCGACCGGCGTTGCATTCGCATTGGTCGGGCCAGCGTCTTTGGCAGTCATACCGGCAAGGCTATCTGCCGGTCTCCCCAGCGCTGAGCGAACAGACTCGTAGGCTGGCCCGATGGCCATGCCCAACGCACACGAAGGGACTCCCCCGATCGACCCCGCCGCGAGCCCGCTTGCGATCTTCGATCTCGACGGAACCCTCACCGACCCGGTGCCGGGGCTGCTCACATGTCATCGGTATGCCCTTGATCGGGTTGGACTCGATTTTGATGCGCTGGTCGACGCGAGTGGCGCCGACCAAATCGAACTCGTCCGGTCGCCGGTGGCGACCGTCCACGAGGCAATCGGCGTGCCGGCGGCGGTGTCTGACGATGCCGAGCAGCACTACCGGGAGCGACGGCCGCTCGCCGGCCTTGACGATGCTCTCTACCCGGGTATCGATCTGTTGCTCACGTCGCTGGCGAACGCTGGCTGGCGCATTGGACTTGCGACCAGTCAACTCGACGCGGTTGCGGTGCGGATGCTCGACCGGCTCGGCATCGCCGACCGGTTCGTCGGCGTGTGTGGATCTGATCGAGAACGCACCCGAACCTCGAAAACACAGGTCGTTCGCCACCTCCTGTCGACGGTAGATCCGAAGCCTTCTGGGATTGCGGTTATTGCCGACCGTGGCACCGACGTTGAGGCAGCGAAAGCGGTCGGCGCGACCTTTGTCGGTGCGGCATGGGGGTTTGGTTCGGTAGAGGAGCTCATTGGAGCGAATGCCGATGCGATTGCGGTAACCCCAGCAGACGTGATCGAACTTCTGCTCAGATGAGTGCCGCGTCGGCCGTCGTGGTTCGAGAACCTAAGATGGGGCTATGACCTTTGCGAGTTTTACGCTGGCGGATCGCTTCAATGTGAAGGCGCTCGCGGGTAGCGCTGCACTGGGGGCGTTGTTGTTCGTTGCGTGTAGCAGTTCGGTCGATGAGGCGGCGACCAACACGGTCGAGCCCGCTGCAACTGCGTCAGGCATCGACGACTCTGGGGCGACGACAAATGCTGCCGGTACCGGTAACGGTGACGCTGAGAGCGGAGCGGTGCCGATCTCGTTTGCGAACGACGTTCAGCCCATCCTTGAACAGAACTGTGTGTCGTGCCATTCGGGGACCGGCCCGGGAACAACCCATCTCGTCATGGACACCGTCGAGGAAATTGCCACGATTGCCGAGTTCGCTGCGTTTCGGGTCGAGGAGGGTGAGATGCCCCCATGGCCGCTGACTGGGCTGGCTGAAGTTGCGTTCCAATACGACCTTTCGATGACCACTGAAGATCGCCAGGTGATCAGCGACTGGGCTGCCCAGGGCGGAGTTCTTGACGTCGACCCGTCGACGCCGCTCACCGCCACAAACCAGGCCTTCCCGCCGATCGATGAAGACGTCGTGCTCCAACCAGATGAGTCCTACACGGGCACTGGTGAGCTTCGAGACGACTACCGGTGCAGGGTTATCGAAACTGGCCAGACCGAGGATCAATGGGTTACGGCGCTCGAAGTTCGCCCCGACGAAACTCGCGTGCTGCATCACGGTGTGGTCTTTCTGGGCACGGCGGCCGACCGCGACATCGTCGATGGGTTGTCTGCCCAAGACGACCTTCCGGGCTGGCAATGCCAGACCATCCCTCGACTCTCTGAGGGGTTCGCGAACCAGGTGGCTGCGTGGGCGCCCGGAACCGGGCCGATCACGTTTCCTGAAGGTTCGGGCTTGCGAACAAACGCCGATGACTTCTTCATCATTCAGTGGCACTACCACTACGACGGCGAACCGCTCCCCGACAATTCGGGTCTTGCGCTCGAGTTTGCGAACGATCAGGAAATCCAAGATGCCGGTGGCACGCTCGGGTCGGTCAATACCGAGATCCTTCTCGGCCCGGTCGAGATTCCATGTGCGTCGTTTGAAGAGGGCCCGGGCTGCGACCGCGACGTCGCTATCGAGCGGGTCGGCCGAGAGTTCGGTTTCGAATCAACCTTCATCCCGGCGTTCATCAACGGCCAATGCGGGGTGGAGCCCGAAGATTTCGCCCAGTTCACCAATGGGGTTGCACAGTCGTCGTGCGACATTTCCGCACCCGCTGGCGACGTCGTCTCGATCTGGCCACATATGCACGAGCTCGGCACCACGTATCGACTCACGCTGAATCCGGACACTCCCGGCGAGCGCGTGCTTATCGATATGGATCGCTGGAACTTCGAATGGCAACTCGGCTATTACCCCGACGAGGAGCTGGTCTTTCAACCCGGCGATCGGCTTCGACTCGAATGCGGCTGGGATCGTGCATTGTGGCCAGCGGGCGAGGAGAGCCGCTATATCGTGTGGGCCGAAGGCACCGCCGACGAGATGTGCTACACCGCCGTCGCCACCAGCCGCTAAAGCAATCGCAGGTCGGGCACGTCAATCTGCATTCGACACGATCATTCGCGCAACGCCATCGCCGGACTCGCGCTAGCTACTGCAGGAAAGCATGCTGCAACCAACCCGAGTGCGGGCCCAGTCGGGGCGTTTCTCGGCGAACCGTTCCTTGCCCGGTTGTTCGGTATATGGGGAGCCCATGACATCGAGCAACGCGGCGACCTCGGTGTGATCGCCCTTGGTCGACGCGTCGATGGCGAGCTGAGCGAGATAGTTGCGCATCACATAGAGCGGGTTCACGGCGTTCATCTGCTCGCGCCGGGAGCCGTCACTTGTGCCGTCGCTGCGAACCCGAGCGACATAGCGGTCGAGCCACCCATCCCAGCCTGCGCGCAGTTCGTTCGTCAGCTGTTCATCCGGAAGGTAGAACGCCCGTTGCAACGGTTCGAAGCGAGCGTCGCTAGCAACCGCGTCGTCGGTGCTGACCTCGGCGAGGCCTCGGAAGAACAGCGTCATGTCGGTTTCGGCTGCCTGCAGCAGATCGAGCAGGTCGAGCATGAGCTGATCGTCCCGATCGGCATCCCACTCGGCTAAACCGAGTTTGCCTGCGAACATGTGTTGATGGCCGTCACGGAAGTAGGTGACGTACTGGTCGAATGCGTCCTGGAGAATTTCCGGGTCTCCAACGAGCGGCACGAGGGCGTTTGCGAGCTTCATCAAGTTCCAGTGGCCAATGCCAGCCTGGTTCGCAAAGCGGTATCGCTTGCCGTGCCTATCGGTCGTGTTGGGTGTCCAGTCGGGGTCGTAGTCCTCGAGCCAGCCGTAGGGTCCGTAGTCGATCGTCAGGCCCAGGATCGACAGGTTGTCGGTGTTCATTACGCCATGGACAAAACCAACCCGCTGCCAGTGGACGATCATGTCTGATGTTCGGCGCACGACTTCGGCCAGGAACGCCGCGTAGGTGTCGGGGGTGGCCTCGCCGGTTTGGGGCCACAGTTCCGGGTAATACTCACGAATGGTGAAGTCGGTGAGGGAGCGCAACACCTCGACCTCTCCGAGGAACGATGGGAGCTCGAAGCTGCCGAATCGGATGAAGTTGGGGGCAACGCGGCACACCACAGCGCCGGGTTCGAGCGCTGGGTTGCCGTCGTAGAGCATGTCGCGCATCACCTGGTCTCCAGTCAAGGCCAGAGACAAGGCGCGGGTGGTTGGTACGCCGAGGTGGAACATTGCTTCCGAGCAAAGAAACTCGCGCACCGACGATCTCAAGACCGCCAAGCCGTCGGCTGTGCGCGAATACGGGGTGGGTCCAGCGCCCTTGAGTTGGAGGGTTTGACGCTCGTTGTTCGAGGTTCGCAGTTCACCCAAGTTGATGGCTCGACCGTCGCCCAGCTGCCCTGCCCAGTTGCCGAACTGGTGACCGCCGTAGCGCATTGCGAAGCTGTCCATGTCCGCAAGCACGAGGTTGCCGCTGACCATGTCGAGGAACTCTGCCGACGATGCCTGCTCCTCGCTGATGCCGAGCAGTTCCAACATTTCGTTGGAAACCGCCACGAGGCTCGGTGCTGCTGTTGGCGTGGGTTCGACCCGGCTAAACAGCGCTCCTCGAACCTGTCGCGGCACGTTGGCGGTCACCGCATCGGCTTCCAACTGATTGGTGAAACGGTTGTCGAAATCGAGAGTGTCGAGAACGCTCATGTGCAGGCCTTCGGTTGGGACTCCTTACAGTCAACCCAAAGATTGCCTGTCTATGCCCACTGAACGGGCTTTTGGCTGTCGTCAGCTCTCGGCGACGGAGAATCCAACGATGGCGCCAGATCCGTCATCTGTGTTCTTGGCCCACACCTGACCGCCGTGAACCTCGGCGACTCGGCGCACGATCGCTAATCCAATGCCGTTTCCGGGACGGGTGCGCGCGGTGGCCGAGCGGTAGAAGCGATCGAACACATGCGGTAGGTCTTCTGGGGCGATGCCTGCCCCGTTGTCCTGCGCTTCGATGCGCGCGCCGTCGACGACGACGGTGACCGCCGTGTCGTCTGGTGAATATTTGATGGCGTTGTCAATGATGTTGGAGATTGCTCTGGTCACCATGTGCTCGCGGAGCAGGAAGGTGCCGTCTTTGCTGGCGACCACGTTGATCTGGCGTCCGCTTCTGCGTTGTTGGATCGTTGCCACGTTGGATGCGAGCTGAAGCAGCGAGGCTGACACGGGCTGTTCGTCGACGCCGGTCGGGTCCGTTGCTAGGTCGACGAGTTCGGTGACCAAGTCGCCGAGTTGTTCGACTTCTGATGCCGAGTTCGAAAGGAGCGCTCGCCGTTGTGCCTCGTCGAGGTCGGGGGTCGAATCGAGTAGGTCGATCTTGAGTCGAAGGCTCGTGAGCGGTGTGCGCAGCTCGTGGCTTGCGTCGGCGACCAGTCGATGTTGCTGCTCGCGGCTGAGTTCGAGGGCGGACAGCATGGCGTTGAACGATGTTGCGAGGTCTCCGACTTCATCGGTTCGGTCGATGTCGATGGGCAGGGGAAGCTGGCGACTGTTTGCCATCTCTCGGGCGGCTGCGGCCACCGTCGTAATCGGTGAGCTCAAACGTCGGGCGACGAGCGAACCAAGGATCGCGGCCAGCGCAATGCCCAGCACACTCGCAACGATGAGCTGAACCCGAAAGCGGGCGAGTCCTGCTTCTCTGTCTTCGATGTTGATGGCGATCTGCAGGAGCGCATCGTTTCGGTTGCCGCGAACGGGCAGCGCCGAGGCAGCCATGCGGAATCGTTCGCCGTCGATTTCGACGGTGGAGAGCTGCGCACCGGAGATGTTGCTGAGGCGCAGTTCGGGAAGACCGTCGTCGAGAAGCACTTCGCCATCGGGGGCAACGAGACGAATTCGGGTGAAGAGCCGGTTGGCCGTTGCACCGTCATCTTCAAATACTCCACCGAACCCTCGACGTTGACCGCCGCGGTTGTTGACCTCGGGAAGGAGTTGACGGGGTTCGGAGATCGTGGCGAGCAACTGGTCGTCGATGACTTGGCGTTGCTGACGTGCGCCGAGCACCCAGAACGCGGCAGCCATGACCAAGATTGCGAGCGCCGCCGCGAGCGCCACCGTGATTGCGAGCCGGGCTTGCAGCCTCATCGTGGAACCCGAGCCACGTAGCCAACGCCGCGTTTGGTGTGGATCAATCGATCTCCGCCGCTGGTTTCGAGTTTCTTGCGGAGGCTGGAGATGAACACTTCGAGGGTGTTCGACGAAACGTCTTCTTCGTAGCCCCAGATCTCCATCATGATGTCGTCGCGGGTCAAGACACGGTCCTCGTTTTCGACTAGGTAGGTGAGCAGGTCGAACTCGATTTTGGTGAGCTCAATTTCGAGCTCGCCTCGCATTGCTTGGCGGGTTTTCTGATCGAGCACAAGATCGCCCAGCATGGATTGGTGGTCGGCTGTCGTGGTCGTCTCGACAGAGAACGCTCGTAGCAGTGCCCGTACCCGTGCGAGGAGTTCGTCGAGGGCGAAGGGTTTTGGTAGGTAGTCGTCTGCGCCAGCGTCGAGCCCTTTGATCTTGTCGGCGACCTCTTGGCGAGCAGTCAACATGAGCACGGGCCCGGCGTGGCCGCTGGCGCGCATCCGGGTACAGGTTTCAACCCCGTCGATTCCGGGGAGGTTGATGTCGAGGATGATGAGGTCGATCGGGGTTCCGATAGTCGACCGGTCGGCGAGCAGGCGCAACGCTTCCTCGCCGGTTTCGACTCCGACGACGTCGTAACCCTGCACCTGTAAGACCACCTGTAACGACTCGCGGACGCCGCGGTCGTCTTCGACTACGAGCAAGGAAGGACCTTGGCTGGTTTCACCGGCGGGCGCGCGCATTGACATATGCAGACACTAACGACCCGAAGTTAGAGCTTCCTGAAGCCTGCCCATGATTCCTGAGGAACACGTCAGTTTTTCCGGCAATTTCCGGGCTCAACTCGACGCGTGAGGGCGTTGCGCTAGCTGTAGAAGGGGTTTTCGCCTTGGCTGTGATCGGTGGCGTCGATTACTTCGGTCACCTCGGGGATTGCATCGACGATTGCGGTCTTGATGCCTTCGGTAAGGGTCATTGCGCTCATCGAACATCCCTGGCAGCCGCCGCCCATGAGGACGTGCACGATCGTGTCGGCTTCGACCTTGACCAGGCTGGCAAAGCCACCGTGAGCTGCGAGCGCCGGGTTGATGCTGAGGTCGAGAAGTTGCGTGACCTTTTCTGCGATCGTTCCGGTGAGTTCGACATCTTCGGGGGCGAGCACGGGAGGCCGGTTCGGGTTTCGGATGACGAGGCCGCCCTGCATGGGGTTCGACGGGATGTCGAGGGTCGAGCCGGCCATGTCGTCGACGCTGTCGGCCGGGATGATGATCGATAGGTCGTCGATCTTGTAGACGAGCGCGTCGTCGTCAGCTTCGCTGATCGTCTCGAGGGACAGGTCATAGTCAAACTCAACACCCCGGGTGCCAACGATCATGACGCGTAGGCCGGTGTTCTCGGCGTCGTCTTCGCCATCACGGATTTCAAGGACCTTCACCATGGCGGCGTCGGTGACGCTCAGGACAAGGCCGTCTCCCTCCGCGCTGGTCGAGGCACTGTTGGCATCGTCGGACGTTGCCGTGTCTGGGTCGGTGACCTCAGCAGCTGCGTCTTCGCCAGCGTTGTCGGTCGTCTCGGTGGTCGAATCACTCATGGCGCTCAGGGTACGTTCGATCACAGAAGATTCCAGTCGAACGGCCGAAATCTCGACTCGAGATTTTCTTGCAGTCAACTCCAGGTGCCCTCGGCGGGTCGGCTCGCTAGTTAACTTTCGAGCTCTTCGCTCAGTGCAAGCCATTGCTCTTCGAGCTCGCTAATTCGTCCCGTTACCTCGCCGAGCTCTCCACCGATTCGCGACAATGCATCATGATCGGTGCCGGCCGCCTCGAGCTCGAGTGTCAGCGCCGCTTGACGCTTGTCGAGCTTGGCCATCTCTTTTTCGTTCGCTTTGAGCTCGTGTCGGATAGTGCTGTGCGAGCGACCTACAGATGCCTTTGGTCCGCTGGTCGATGAGTTCTTCGGTGCGGTCTGTTCGAGGTTGCCGCCCGATGCTTTCGTGGCGCCCTTGCCGGACTTGCGCAGCTGGTCGTACGCCTCGTAGCCGCCGGGCAAACGACTAACCGAACCGCCTCCGTCAAAGACGATGACGTCGTCCACGGTGCGCTCGAGAAATGCTCGATCGTGGCTGACGACGATGACCGCACCTGGATAGTTCTCGAGGAAATCTTCGAGGACCCGCAACGTATCGAGGTCGAGGTCGTTAGTTGGCTCGTCGAGTAGCAACACGTTGGGCTTTTTCGCCAAGGTGATGAGTAGCTGCAGTCGACGACGCTCGCCACCGCTGAGCAGTTCGATCGGCGCGTACTGGGCATCGCTGTCGAACCAGAAGCTCTCCATCAACGCAACGTCTTGCCACTCGGGTTTCGGCGCGTCAACGATTGCCTCCCACACTCGGCTCTGCGGGTTGAGCTCGATACCTCGCTGATCGAAGAGCTCCATTTTGACTGTCGACCCCAGCTCGACCGAACCCGACGTGGGTTTGCGCTTTCGGGAGATCACATCGAGCAGTGTCGACTTGCCTGTGCCGTTCGAGCCGACAATGCCGAGGCGTTCGCGCGGGTCAATTGCCAGGTCGACCAATGAGAAGAGCGGGTCGTGGCCGGGGTGAGCAAAGCTGACGTTGCGCAGCTCGATGACATCGTTGCCGAGGCGTGGTGTGCCGAAATGTAGGTCGAGTGAGCCTTCTCGGGCGGGGGCGTCTGGGCGGGTGTTGACGAGCTCGGTGGCGGTTCGAATTCGGGCCTTGGCTTTGCTTGTTCGTGCCGGGGCACCGCGGCGAAGCCATGCGAGTTCGGTGCGGGCGAGGTTGGCTCGAACTTTTTCGGACTGTTCGGCCTGTGCCTCTCGGAGTGCTCGGCCTTCGAGGTATGCGTCGTAGCCGCCTTCGTGGGTGAAGGCGCTGCCGCGGTCGAGCTCGAGCACTCGGTTCGTGACTCGGTCGAGGACGTGCCGATCGTGGGTGACCAAAATGAGCCCGCCCTTGTACGACGCCAAGCGGGCCTCGAGCCATTCGATGGCGTCGACGTCGAGATGGTTGGTCGGCTCATCGAGGATCAGCAGGTCGCTCGGGTGAACGAGTGCACGTGCGAGGGCGACTCGTTTTGCCTCGCCGCCCGAGAGTTGGGCAACGGGGGTTTCTGAGCGTCCGTCCATGCCGAGCTTGCCGAGCACGGCGTCGATCTCCCACGATTCGCCGTCGACGTGGTCGACGGCATCGCGAACCGTGCCGGTTCCGAGGTCTGGGTTTTGGTCGAGGGCGGCGATCCTCACGTCTCGGCCTCGGCGCACGGTGCCTGATTCTGGCTCGCGGTTGCCAATAAGGACGTCGATGAGCGATGACTTGCCGGTGCCGTTGAGTCCCACAATGCCGAGCCGGTCGCCGGTCGAGATCGTGACGGACACGTCTCGGAAGAGGTCGCGGCCTGGACGCGCCATGGTGACGTTGGTTGCATCGACGAGGATCACGGGTCGAGGCTAGTCAGCATTGTGGCGTCCCCCTCTCGTTAGAAACCGCGCGGCTCGGACGCGCGGATTGAGGTTGGCCAACCACGCGCGGTCGCAAAAACTGTCGTGTCGATTCACACCTGCGCGGGAGGACGGATACGCTGGAGATGTGAGTGACGTATGGCAAGGACCTGGCTGGTGGTTGGCCTCGGACGGCAAGTGGTACCCCGCAGATGCGGAGTCCGGCGCCGTATACGAGGGCGAAATCACCGGAGCGACAACCGAGACTTCTGCGCCGGCGGCTAACCCTGTCGCCGCGGCGCCTATTGCCTCTTCGGTGCCAATTGTTGCTGATCCAGTAGTCGTTGAACCAGTGGCCGTTGAACCAGCTATCACTGCCGAACCTATCGTCGCCGCCGAACCAGTTGTCGTCGAGCCGGTTGTCGCTGCCGAGCCAATCGTGTTCGAACCAGCGCCCGTCGTCGAACCAATTGCCGCCGAGCCGGTTGTCGTCGAACCAATCGTCGCTGCTGAACCAATCGTCGCTGCCGAAGCAGTTGTCGTCGAGCCGGTTGTCGCTGCCGAACCAATCGTGTTCGAACCAGCGCCCGTCGTCGAACCGATTGCCGCCGAGCCAATCGTCGCTGCCGAGCCAATCGTCGCGCCAGAACCGGTTGGCTTCGACCAGACTCCGGTCGTCGAACCAATCGTCGCTGCCGAACCACAGACGCCGGTGGCCGGCGCCTTTGCCCAACCAGTTGTCGAGAACGCACCATTGCCCCAGGGCGGCTGGCAAGCAGTCGACGCGGGAAACAACCTCGCCGGGGACGGTTGGACCAACGCCACCGAAGCAACGGCCTCGCCGTTCGCAACCGGAGCTGCACCGTCGGTTCCACAAACCGAAATGCCGTTGGCGAGCCAACCTGCAGCAGAGGTGCCGATCATCGAGACGCCGGTCATCGAGACGCCGGTGGTTCCCGATATTCCAGTGGCCAGCACGACCACCCCCGAGGTGTCGACTCCGCCGGTACCCGAGACCCCGGACCTCAACGGCATCCCCCTCCAGCCCTACGAGACCCATAACGCCGCGAGCACCGCAGCGACCCCGATCGAACGCGACGACGCCTGGCGTAAGCCGTCTGCCACTGGCACCTCCACGATCGATGCGCAAAATGGTGGCGGTGCACTACCGACCACGCCACGAGATGTCGTCGACCTTGCAGTTCCTGAACCCACGCCTGCGCCAATCGTCGAACGCACTGGCCCAAATTGGTCGATCATTGGCGGTGTCCTTGCATCGCTCCTGCTGATCGGCGCCATTATCTGGCTTGCACTGCAGCTCTTCTCGAACGGTGACAGCAGCAGCGATACCGCCGAGACTAGTCCGCTCACCACTGAGCCGAGCGAAGAACAAGACGAGCCAGCAGCGACGGACGAGGTTGCAGAAGACGAGAATCCGAATCTCATTTCGGTGTTCTCACTTCGGGCCGGCGACTGCATCATTGGCGACATCACGGGCCAGGTGCTGCAGGTCGAGCGGGTCGAGTGCGAGGTCGAACATGACTTCGAGGTGTATCGAGAGGCCATCATCGACGACACCATTACCGAGTTCGATGAGGCGGCGATTTCGATGTTTGCCGAGGACGTTTGCCGCTCGTCACTCGCCGAGCTCATCCCAGCTGACGACGACCGGGGCATCGACTTCAAGTTCTTCCAGCCCACCCGTGATTCGTGGAACGAGCCAGAAAACCCTGACCGCCTCGTAACCTGTTTGTTGTTCGACGAAGACGCCCCACTGATTGGACGAGCTGGATGAGTGACACAACGATCGACTTTTACTGGCGGCCAGGCTGCCCGTTCTGCATGAATTTGGAGAGCAAGCTGAAGAAGCTCAATCTTCCGCTGAACAAGAAGAACATCTGGGAGAGCAAGGCCGACGCGGCGACTGTGCGTTCCATCGCCGATGGCAACGAGACGGTTCCGACACTCGTCATTGGTAAGGCAAAGATGGTCAATCCCAGCCCCAATGAGGTGCTGCAGGCGCTCCAGAATCAGGCGCCAGAACTTATTCCTGACGGAGTGGATGTCCCCGAGAACGGCGCTTTTGCCAAGAAACTCAACAAGTGGCTGGGCGGCTGACGCTCCACCACCGTTATCTGCGTTCGAGTAACGAAATCCCACAGCGAATATTCGCTGTGGGATTTTGTCGTTTTTGACCAATGTGTTCGTTCACTTTTACTCCTTTCAGGTCGTTTTAGTAGTAAAAGAATCTTTTAGCGCTAAATTGGAATCATGAACTCGGGAGTGAAACATGTTGGATGAACTGTTCGCCGTTTCCGGTAATCGGGAGTGGGCCAAAGACGGTCTATGCAAGGACAAAGCAGACTTGTTCTTCGCACCGCCAGGAGAGCGTCGAACCCGACGCACCAAGCGCGAGGCACTCGCCCGCTCCTACTGCGACAACTGTCAGGTGATGCTCGCCTGTCGCAGCTGGGCCCGGGACAACCGAGAGCACGGATTCTGGGGCGGCGAAAGTGAAGAACAACGCGCCAAACTGGGCTATCCTCCACGAAGCCCTTCACGGCGCGCCGTCGCCGAACTGGGCCGAGACGCCGCACGAGCAAACACGCTCAGCGAACAGAAGATGGCTGGCTAGGACATGACCCAAACGGTCTCGCTAAACGAAGCATCCGAAAAACTCGGGGTCCACTACATGACCGCGTATCGGTATGTGCGAACGGGCCGACTCGCCGCTGAAAAACGTGGCGGACAATGGTACGTCAACGTCGAAGACCTTGCCGAAGTTCAAACGGGCCGGATCACCACGACCAGCCGCCCCGAGGTCATTCCGGGCCGTCTCGAAGAACGCCTCCTCGCTGGCGACGAGAACGGCAGCTTCCAGATTCTCGAAAATGCCATGGCCGGCGGAGCTGATGCCGATGAGGTCTATCTCGATCTCCTGTCACCGACCCTCGCCAACATTGGCCAGCAATGGCACGACGGAAAGATTGACATCGCCGACGAGCACGTCGCAACCGCCACCGCCATGCGAATCGTTGCCCGGCTCGGCTCTCGTATTGGCTCAAAGCGCGGGCGTGCCCGCGGAACCATCGTGCTCGCCACCGTTGCCGACGATCATCACTTCCTCCCAACCGCGATGCTCCGAGATCTGCTTCGGGCCCGCGGCTTCGACGTCGATGATCTCGGGGGAAATACCCCACCAGACTCGATCGCCGCACGCTGCGCAGCGACGAGCGATCTTGTCGCCATTGGCCTCTCGGCCACGATTAGTGGCGCCGACGAAATCACAAGCGTCACGATCTCGGCCATCCGAGAGCTCCTTCCCACGACCCCAATCGTCGTTGGCGGCGGCGCATTCGGGACGGTCGAAGCTATCCAAAATCTCGGAGACTGCATTCCCTCGACCTCAGCGCGCGACGCGCTTGGAATCTTCGAGCAGCTTCACCAAGAACATCGAGCGAGCTAAAACAACCAGATGCCAGAAGGTCACACAATTCATCGGTTGGCCAAGGATCTCAACAAGACGATCCGTCCCACACCGGTCATCGCCACATCACCACAAGGTCGCTTCGAGACAGAGGCAGCCCAACTCGACGGTTCGGTATTGAACGCAGCCGAGGCCTGGGGCAAGCACCTGTTCATGGATTTCGAAGGCGCGCCGCTGCTGCACATCCACCTCGGATTGATCGGCAAGTTCCGCAAGAAGACCGTCGACGCTGAAGAGACCGGTGCAATCCGTCTTCGCCTGACCAGCGAGTCGGCCACCTGGGACCTGACCGGGCCCATGATTTGTGCCTTGATCGACGACGATGATGCAGCGAAAGTTACTGACAAGCTCGGCCCCGACCCGCTGCGCAAAGACGCTGATCCCGAACAATTCACCGCACGAATGAAACGCAAGAAGCTCCCATTGTCTGCGGCCCTCCTCGACCAAAGCGTCATCGCCGGAATCGGAAACGTCTACCGATCCGAATTCTGCTACCTCGCCGGGATCGACCCAAACACTCCAGCGAACCAACTGTCCACTGACCAGCTGCACGAGTTGTGGGAAATGGCGACTTCACAGCTGAAGCTCGGCGTTCGACTGAACCGCATCGTCACCCGCAATCCCGACGAGGTCGGTGTCACCGCAGCCAAAATGCCAAATGATGAACGGCTCTACGTGTACAAACGCGAAGGGCAGCCCTGTCATCGCTGCAACGACGAGATTCGTCTCGCCGAGATTGCAAAGCGCAAAGCCTGGTACTGCCCGACGTGTCAGTCCTAAGCCGCCGTTCCCTCCCGCCTGTCCAATGAGGTCGCACCTATGAGCACCCACAATTATGACGCCATCCTGATCGTGTCTTTTGGCGGACCAGAGGCACCTGACGAGGTCGTTCCGTTCCTTGAGAACGTCACCCGAGGCCGAGGAATCCCACGCGAGCGACTCGAACAAGTCGGCGCGCACTATCACCTGTTCGGAGGCAAGAGCCCCATCAACGATCAGTGTCGAGCGCTCATTTCCGCGCTTGAGGACGAGCTTCCCAAGCATGGGATCGACCTTCCGATCTATTGGGGCAACCGCAACTGGACCCCAATGCTCACCGACACAATGCAGCAAATGGCTAACGATGGCATCACCCAAGCCATTGCGTTCGTCACGTCAGCGACCAGCTCGTATTCGGGTTGTCACCAGTACCGCGAAGACATCGAACGGGCTCGGGCCGACGTCGGCGAAGCCGCCCCCGTCGTCCACAAAATTCGCCAGTACTACGACCACCCGGGCTTCATCGAGCCAATGGTCGACAACGTCGCCGCCTCGCTCGACGCACTCGGCAACCTCGGAGATTCGGCCCGCCTCGTGTTCACGGCACATTCGATCCCGATCTCGATGTCGTCGACCTCGGACTACGAAGCGCAACTTCACGAAGCCTCGCGCCTAGTCGCCGACCGGGCAGGCCGCACCGATTCGCAGCGCCGCGATTTCGACCTCGTGTGGCAGTCTCGAAGCGGCCCGCCGCAGGTCCCGTGGCTCGAGCCCGACATCAACGATCATCTCGAATCGCTACGAGACGATGGCACCAGTGCAGTAGTGGTCGTCCCGATCGGCTTCATCTCCGATCACATGGAAGTGATGTACGACCTCGACACCGAGGCGCTCGCCACCGCCGAACGCCTCGAGCTTCCGTACGCCCGTGCACGCACCGTCGGAACCGATCCGCGTTTTATCACCGCCATTGTCGAGCTCATCGACGAGCGTCGAATCGATGCTCCGGTCAAGGCGTTGGGTGACCTCGCGGTGCGTCCCGATTTCTGCGTACCGGGGTGTTGTCCGGCACCGCAACGCCCCGCCCGCCCGACGTCGTAGATCGAACGTCGCCGCATCCTTGGTTTTACGTTCGGCGAGCATCCCCAAATCGACGGGCGTCACAGCCTAAATTTCAGTCATGAACCACGCGCGTATCACCGAGCAGGCGCTCCGGTATCGCAACGCTATGGTGGCGGACTCGTACACGGCAGGTCGTTTCGACCCCGCCGAGGTGGCATGTATTGCCGTCGAGTGCGCCGACCCAACGATCGATACGGCGATCCGCCAGATTGCCACCGCGTGGCTCGACGCTGGCCTTGCGCCCGACCGGCTGACCGAGTTGTGGGACGGGCCAGACGTCGATGCGGTCTTCCGAGGCAACGCCGACCTGCTCGACGCCATGGACAACATCATTCGGGCTGTGCACCGCGCACAGTTCTCTCGCCCTCGCCGCCGCACCGTCTCACGGCACCATTCAACTCGCTTCTAAACAGTTCGTTTCTAGACGTCTTTCGAAGCTTCGAGATGCAGCTTGACGATGGCGCCGCCAGTACTGCTGTTGGCCGCAGAAACCGAGCCGCCGTGTGCTTCCACAATCGATTTTGCGATGGCCATACCAAGGCCGGTCGATCCGCGATTGTCTCCTCGGCGGAACCGTTCGAACACGTGGGGAAGGATCTCCTCGTCGAAGCCTGGCCCATCATCGGAAATCTGGAGCGTGACGAGATCACCCATTCGCATGACAGCCAGTTCGACGTTTTCGGCCCGGGATGCTGCGTTGTGGGTCAAGTTCTCGGTGACCTGGCGGAGCAGGGCGTAGTCGGCGTCGACCACAATCGCCTCTGACACATTCGCCACGATGTCGGCATCGTCAACTCGCACACTTGACGCCACCTCTTCAATGAGCAGGTCAATGCGAAGCGGCGCCTTTCGAGGCTGGGCCTGGCCCGCGTCGAGGCGAGCAAGTTCGAGCAGCTCGCCGACACCGGATCCAGCACGTTCGGTGGCGGTGAGGATCTCTGCCAACGCGCGCTGGTACTCCCCCGCCGGACGGTCTTTCGACAGCGAGTGACTCGCCGACGCACGGATGACCGCAAGTGGTGTCCGAAGTTCGTGCGCCGCGTCGGCAATGAAGTCGCGTTGCCGGGCCATTGCCTCGCGGGCTGGTCGTAGCGCACTTCCAGCAACGAACCATGCGGCCGCTGTCGTGGACAGAATGGCAGCGACCGCTGCCAGGATCACGTTTCGTTGGAACGCTTGGCGATCTCGGACGAACGGGCTGAGGTCGATCACCGTCACCACGACCTCGTTCGGGACCGCCTCGACTGGCTCGACGTAGGCGAGCAGTGGCCCGTCTTGTTCGAATTCGATAAAGGTCGGTCGATTGTTTCCCAGCGCCTCTTCTGCCATGGTTCGAAGCGGTGGCTCAAACCAGGTGGTTCCGTAGTTGAAGTCCCACTCGTCGACCGGGTTGACACGCCACGTGTTGAACGGTTCGACATCTTCGGAGAAGTCGGCGCCGCTGGTGTCAAAACCAATGATGGCGAGCTCTCGCACGACGTTCTCGGCCTCGCGTTCAGCTGACTCGACGATGCGATCACCGCCGATCGAGATCGCAATCCACGCGAGTAACCCAACCGCGAGCGCGGCGAGCAGGGCATACATGCCGGTCAGCTGGATTCGGATTTTGCGGAGGTTCATGTGGATGCCTCGGCTGGGGTGAGTCGATATCCGACTCCCCGCACGGTTTCGATGGGGTCATCATGGCCGGGCAACTCCAGCTTGCGACGTAAATTTGCAATGTGCACATCGACGACGTTCGAAAGGCCATCGTAGTTTGCGTCCCACACGCTTTCGAGCAGGTCGGTACGGGCATGGGTATGGCCTGGCGCTCGAAGCATCCGTTCGAGCAGCGCGAATTCTCGTGCCGTCAGCGGAATGGTGATCGATGATCGAGATACCCGTCGGCTGGCGGGGTCCATCTCGATTTCGCCGTGGGTGAGTATAGGTGTTTGGGAATCTGCAGGACGGCGGAGTAGCGCTCGGATTCGGGCGGTGAGCTCGGGGTAGTCGAATGGTTTTGTGAGGTAGTCGTCGGCTCCGGCATCGAGCCCTTCGACCTTGTCGCCCAATCCGTCTCTGGCGGTGAGCATGAGCACTGCAGTGCCGTCGCCCCGCGATCGCATGTCGGCGCACAGCGTCCGCCCGTCGCCGTCGGGTAGTCCGCGATCGAGAATGACAAGGTCGTAGCTGTTCACTTGCACGGCGTGTGTGGCATCGACGAGCCTGCCAACGACGTCGGTGGCATAACCGTCCTCGGTGAGTCCACGCCTCAGCACTTCTGCCAGAGGCGCGTCGTCTTCCACCACCAGAATGCGCATGAGCCCAATGGTGCCAGACAAATCATGAAGACACCATGAAGACACTCTTCACGTTGAGTTCATTCGCTCTTGGGTAGAACGCCGTCATGGCTACTCCTCAACAGGTTGCACATCTCCTGCGCCGCACTGGGTTCGGGATCCGTCCCGGACAAATCGACGCGCTGTCAAGATTCGACATCCATGAGCTGATCGACGAACGAATCGCCGATAGCGGCTGGGCGCTGTCGGCCGAGGAAGCCGAGGCTCGCAACTTCGACGAGGTCGAGTGGGACACGTTGTCTCGCGAGTGGATCGATCAAATGTTGACTCCTGAGACCGGGCTCCACGAGCGGATGACGTGGTTTTGGCATGGCCATTTCACGACCAGCAGAAACAAGGCGACCGATCAGCTCGTCACCCGGCAGCATCACCTGATCCGCCGTCATGCCCTTGGCAACTTCGCAGAGTTCGCTCGTGAGATTTTGGTCGATGGGGCAATGCTGCGGTTTCTCGATGGCGACGGATCGCGGGGAGACGCACCGAACGAGAACTTGAGCCGCGAGTTCCTCGAGCTCTTCATGCTCGGCCGAGGCAACGGCTACACCGAGGCCGACATTCGAGCGGGAGCGCGGATCCTTTCGGGCTGGGAGGTCGAGTATGAAACGAGCGAGGTGCGCTTCAATCGTGAGGCGCATTACGGTCGCCCGGTTGAGTTCCTTGGTGTCCGCAAGACGTGGACGATCGACGACTATGTCGACGCGGTGCTCGGGCACGAGTCCTGCGCCGACCATGTCGCCTCGCGAATTCACGATCATCTCGTGTCGACCGAACTCACCAACGAACGACGTCGCGAGCTCGGCAATACGTTGCGCGACAACAATTGGGAGATTCGCCCGCTGCTCGCCGAGATTCTCCACCAAGACGATTTCGTCGAAGCTCGAGGGCGTCGCACACGCCAGCCGGTCGAGTGGTTCGTCGCCGCTGCGGTTGCGACTGGTATCGACCAGTTGGGCGAGCACGGGTTCGAGATGTGGCAGATCTACTCGTCCGGCCAGATTCCGTATCTTCCGCCAAACGTGGCTGGTTGGCCCGATGATGATCGCTGGAGTTCGGCAACTCAGATCATGGCCCGCGGCAACGCCATTTTGAACTGGGAGCTGCCAGAGAACATCGTCAATTCGTTGCCGCCAACGAGTGAGGCGGTCCTCACCCATCTCGGAATTCCCGAAGTTTCCGACAGCACGTTCGCAGCTCTCGAACATGCCATCGCCACGCAAACCGAATACGCCAACGGACTTGAACTTCTGATGGCGACCGCCCTTCTTTCGCCCGAATTCTCTCTGATCTAGGACTCTCGATGCAGAATCACACCCCCGACCCTTCAACACCGTCACCCTCCTCTGCTGCGACGCCGGGCGTCGACTCTGAGACCACCGACCTCGTTCCCGTCGACCAGCCGCTCTATTCGACGCCTCGGACAAGCCGGCGCCGCTTTCTGACCCTCGGGGCTGCTGCGGCCGGAATTGCCGCGGTTGGAGGAGGCAGCCAGCTGCTGGGGAGCGATGGCGAGGTTGCCAATGCATTGCGTGCACCCAACGCGGATAGTTCGGGCGGGGCTGTAGATATGGCGAGTCCTCGTCCGTTGGCGGCGAGCGCTGATGTTGCGAATCGGATTCTTGTCGTCGTTGAGCTTCAGGGAGGCAACGATGGCCTCGCAACGCTCGTTCCTCGAGACGCCGGCCTTCTCTATGACCGCCGTGGCAATGTGCATATCGCCGACGAAGAATTGCTCGACTTTACGAGCGAGTTTGGTTGGAACCCGAGTCTGGCCGGTCTTAGCGGCCATGGCCTGGCCGCGGTGGTGGGACTTGGAACGACCGCTACTCCCGACGGCAGCCACTTCGAAATGGAGCGGCGTTGGTGGGCGGGCAAGTCGTCGGGTCAGGACATTCCGTTCACGGGGTTCTTTGGACGCCTGTGCGATCAGCTCGCGACCGACCAGCCGGTGACGGGAGTGTCGATTGGTTCGAATGCAAGCCCGGCCCTTCGGACAGATCACGCCGTGACGATTGGCCTGAGCGATATGTCTGCCGGCTGGTTTCTGCACAGCGACGATCCGTTCTTTTCGAATCTGCGTGAGGCAATGAGTGCAATGGCGGCCGGTGCTGATATGCCGGCGAGCATGGGTGGGGAGCGCATGAACCAACGGATGCTCGGTGCTCGAAACGGTTTGTCTGACACGTTGAACTTCGGGGAGACGCTGGCTGAGGTCGATCAAGATCGGGTGAACGAGCGGTATCCGCGTACCGAGCTCGGCGATCATTTCGGTGCTGCTGCAGAGTTGATCCGGCAGGATTCGGGTTTGCGCATTATTCATATCACGCACGGCGGATTTGATACCCACAGCGATCAGCGGGGCACGCACGATTATCTTCTCGAACAGTTGGGCGATGCTATGGGCACGTTTTTGTCCGATCTTGACGACTCGGGTCATGCCGATTCGACGCTCGTGTGCACGACGAGTGAGTTTGGTCGGCGCGTGTATCAGAATCAGGCGGGCACTGATCATGGTCAGGCTGGCATGGCGATTCTTAGCGGCCCGGTGACGACTGGTGTGCACGGTGAGGCGCCGTCGCTGACCAACCTCGACGACGGCAACTTGGTTGCGACGGTCGATTTCGAGCAGTACTACGCGACCATTGCCGAGCAGTGGTTTGGCATCCCGTCGAGCGAAGTCCTCGATTCCGCAGCCGCCCCAATTGCGGGCCTCATCGCCACCTAGCGACACATTTGGGGTCAGACCCCAAATCTACCGGTAGCGCCCTCGGGGGGCGTATCTGCAACACCAACCGGGCGCCAACAGAGCGTCCACACACCGGTTACCGGCACATTTGGGGTCTGACCCCAAATCTACCGGTAGCGGGATTCGTGGGTGGGTGCTGTTGTTCGTTGGCGGTGCTGTTGCACACTAGAAGCCATGGCCTCCACACTTCGCTCTCGAGCCGCCGCGCTGGCGCTTGCTGGTGCGCTCGTCGCTGCCGCGTGTGGCACGGCAGCGACGACAACGCAGGCCCCTGACAGCAACACTGGCACCACCGAGTCCCAAACCGGATCGGCCAGCGACGACAGGGCAAACGTCGGCGAGCCATCCGGAGACGGTCAGGCTGACGATGCCGATTCCAGCGGCACCGGCGACGCAAACGACAACACCTCCAGCGACAACACCTCCAGCGACAGCACCTCCAGCGACAACTCCGACGACACTTCCAGCGACACTACGGCGGGCACCTCCAACGAGAATGACGACGAACCGATCGGCGAGGTTGACGGAGTGGTCGGGGGCGAGTCGATCGGCGATGCGTACTACCCCAACATTGGCAACACGGGCTACGACGTTGCCCACTACGACCTGACGCTCGCCGTCGAAGTGCCCGGCGACGACCAAGTCACTGCAATCGCCGCGATCGACCTCACGACCACCGAAACGCTCAGCCGGTTTTCCCTCGACTTTGACGATTCGCTCACGGTGTCGAGCGTCGAGGTCAGCAATCTCGACGCATCCTTCGAGCAGACCGCAAACAAACTGCGCATCTCCCCCGCCGAGTCTCTCGTAGCCGGCAGCGACCACACGGTCACCATTGCCTACTCGGGCCAACCGCTGACGATCGATTCGGGAACGCGCATTGGCAACATTGGGTGGCACGACACGCCCGCGGTGAGTGTTTCGGTCGGCGAACCGTTCGGCGCGCAAACCTGGTATCCGGTCAACGATCACCCCAGCGATAAGGCGACCTATACGTTCAACCTTGACGTCGATGACATCTTCATCGGTATCGCCAACGGGGTTCTGACCAACAACGAGGTCGAGAACGGACGGCGCCTCACGACGTGGGAGATGCGCCAACCCATGGCGTCGTATTTGGCCACAGTGGCTATTGGCGACTTCACGCTCGTGCAATCCGAACCCGGCGCTGGCATCGACGTGTTCGATGCTGTGCCGACCAGGCTCACCGACGTATTCGTCGGCGATTTCGAACTCACCGACGAAATGCTCGAGACCTTCACCGAGCTCTTCGGGCCATATCCATTCGACGAATACGGTGTGCTCATTGCCGACACCGAACTTGGATTTGCGCTCGAGACTCAAGGCCGCAGCTTGTTCAGCAGCGCGTTTGTCGACGGCGACGGTTCGATCGAGCGCATTGTTGCCCACGAGCTCGCCCACCAGTGGTTCGGTAACAATGTCAGCCCGGCCACGTGGCAAGACATTTGGTTGAACGAGGGCTTTGCGAGTTATGCCGAAGATCTGTGGATCGAGTTTGGTCGGGGCGGCGAACTCAGCGAACTCGAAGCCCGCCTGCTCGCCCGAGCCGAATCCGCGCTCAGTCCTGCACCCGGCGACCCCGGGGCTGGCGGATTGTTCGATGCCAGTGTCTACCGTCGAGGCGGGGTGACGTTGCATTCGCTGCGGCTCGCGGTTGGCGACGATGATTTCTTCGAGATTCTGAAAGCGTGGAACGTGCGATTCGGCGGTGGTGTTGCATCGACCGCCGATTTTGTTTCGCTCAGCGAGGAGATCTCGGGAGAAGAGCTCGACGGCTTCTTTGATGCGTGGCTCGGTAGCGGTGCGCTTCCAGAACTTGGCGCGATCAACTAGCAATCTCGTTGTCGGCGCTGGCAGATAGCGTTCGGACTCATGATGATCCACGCCCGCGGTATCGAAGTCAGCTTTGGTTCGGTCAAAGCACTCGATGGGGTGGATCTGTTGGTTGCCGATGGTGAGGTTCGCGCGCTTCTCGGTCCGAATGGGGCGGGCAAAACTACGTTGGTGAGTGTCCTGACGACGCTGCTTACGCCGACTGCCGGGACCGCCGTGATCGATGGCTTTGACGTGTGCAACCAGCCCAACGAGGTGCGGAGCCGGATTGGGCTCGCTGGTCAATATGCCGCGGTCGACAATCTGTTGACGGGTCGTGAGAACCTGGAGATTGTTGGCCGTTTGTACCAGTTGCCCAAGGCCGTTGCGAAGAAGCGTGCCTCCGAAGCGCTCGAACGGTTGTCGCTGACCGACGCTGGCGATCGGCTCGTGCGCACCTATTCGGGGGGTATGCGCCGTCGGCTCGACTTGGGCGCCAGCCTCGTTGGCCGTCCGAAAGTTCTCGTGCTCGACGAGCCAACGACCGGTCTTGATCCGCGTACTCGTATCGAGTTGTGGGAGTTCCTCCGTGAGCTCGTCGACGAGGGAGCAACGGTGTTGCTAACAACGCAATACCTCGAGGAGGCCGATGAGCTGGCCGATGAGATCTCGGTCATTGAATCGGGCCGTGTCATTGCCGAGGGCACCGCCGACGAGTTGAAACAGCGAATGGGCGGCGATGTGCTTGTTGCGGCTCCGGTCGATCGGAACTCGCTTATTGCGTTGTGCGAGATCGTGGCGACAGTGACGGGAAATGAAGCCCGCCTTACCGATTCGGGGTCGGTGTCGGCGCCGGTCAACAACAAGGTCGATTCGTTGGTTCGGGTTGCCGCCGAGCTCGACCGTGCCGGGATCGAGCTTGCCGAGATTGCGATTCAGCGTCCGTCGCTCGACGATGTGTTCTTGTCGCTCACCGGCGATGCGCCAACCGTAGAGGAGAGCTGAAGATGAGCACTGCAATTCGCCCGGATGCGGCGCAAGCGATCAGCCGGCCGAGCCTGTTCGGTGACGCGGTAACGATGACTCGACGCAATCTGCTGCGGCTCAGCCGCACCCCACAGGTCATTGTGTTTTCGACGATTCAACCGCTGATGTTCGTGTTCTTGTTCAACTTTGTGTTTGGCGGTTCGATCGAGACGGGGGTGAGTTACATCAATTACCTCGTGCCTGGTGTACTCGTGCAGACGTCGCTATTCGCTGGCAGTAACACCGCGATTGGGTTGGCCCAAGACCTCGAGTCGGGGGCGATCGATCGTTTCCGTTCGCTGCCGATGCGACGGTCGGCGGTGTTGATCGGCCGGACATTGGCCGATGCGGTGCGGTCGCTGATCACCGCTGTTGTTGTGGTGGCGGTGGGGTTTGCGCTCGGGTTCCGGCCTGGTGGTGGCGTCTTGGCGCTTGTTGCGGGGATTGCACTCGGTGTGGCGTTTGCTCATGCGTTCACGTGGGTCTTTACGTTTATGGCGTTGAAGGTGCGCGACGTTGAAGCGGTGCAGGCAGCAGCGTTCATTCCGGTGTTTCCGCTGGTATTTGCGGCGTCGACTTTCGCCCCTGTTGAGAACATGCCCGAGTGGCTTCAAGCGTTTGCGTCGCGCCAACCCGTGACGCTGACGGCCGACACGATGCGGGCACTCTTTAACGGCACCGATCTTGGCTCGTCGTGGTTTTGGGCTCTTGTGTGGATTGCTGGCATCTTTGCGGTGGCGGCGACGCTTGCGGTTCGAACATTTGAGCGCAGTTAGACGGTTCGCGGTGTTGCCGACTCTTGTCACGCCGCACGACGCAAGGGACGGTGGCGCTCACCGGTAGCGTGTCGCCCATGTGGGAAGACCGGTACAAGAATCACGACGACTATCTTTTTGGACGGGAGCCTGCACATATCCTTCGCGAGAATCCGTGGGCTCGTGCGGGGGCGACGAGCGCTCTGTGTGTTGGCGATGGCGAGGGGCGAAACGCGGTGTTCCTTGCGACGTGTGGGTTTGAGGTGTCGTCGTTCGATATCTCTCCGACCGCTGCTCAGCGTTCTCGAGCGTTGGCTGTTTCAGAAGATGTGAGTATCGATGCGTATGTTTCTGACTGGGCGGATTGGGACTTTTCTCGTCAGTTCGATTTGGTGGTTGCGATCTTCGTGCAGTTCACCGGGCCCGATCAGCGTCCTGGCCAGTTCGCTGACCTTCGAAAGGCAACGGCGCCGGGTGGACGGTTGATCCTTCACGGTTTCACTCCCGAACAGGTTGGCCGTGGCACTGGTGGCCCTCCGGTTGCGGAGAACATGTACACCCGCGAGATGCTTGTTGAGGCGTTTGGCGATTGGAACATTCTGCGTTTGGCGAGTTACGAGCGGGAGCAAACCTCGGGTACGGCGCACGTTGGGAACGCTGCGCTTATCGATCTGGTCGCTGAACGTCCGCTCTAGCAACGTGCGGTGACGCGGAGTTAGCGTGAGGCAGCGGTTCGTGTTGGGATGAGCCGTTCGGCGGCGACGAGGACCATTAGCGCCAAGATCACGCCGAGGGCGTTTGCACTGACGTCTTCGGCAGACATTGTGCGCGAGGTGGTGGCGACGCCTTGGAGCACTTCGACGGCGAACGATGCTGCGAAGGCGCCAACGGCGATGTCGGCGACGCTTCGTCGAGATCGCAGGAGGAAGCCGGCGACGAGCGTGACGCTGCCCCATCCAACGAGGTGGGCGACTTCGTCGGCGGCCCAGGGGATGTCGCTGCGGTCGATGATGTTAGTGTCGAGGGTTGATTCGACGCCTCGGACGACGACGGCTGCTTGATCGGCGGCGTTGTTGACAACGCCGAAGCCTCGTGCCGACAGGCTGAGCCACAGCACGGCGACGACGCCGAGGGCCACGCCGAGCACGGTGAGCGCGGCGATGATCGACCGGGCTGCAGTGGACCGTGTTGGTTTGGCCGGGGTCGTTGTTTGTTCGTGTTTGCCGCGCTGGAGGGTGCTTCGGGCCATTGACACACAGTACCTCGCTCGGGCGGTGATATCCGTCGGTCGATGGTCATGGTGCTGGTTGTTGTTCCCGTGCCGAAATTCGCGCGTTACGTGATGTATCGAGTGGTCTACGCGCGAAATTCGCCGAGTTCTGAACAGAAAGCGTCCACCGTATGAACAAGTGCGATACGGGGACGGCTTCCGGAATGGTTCGTGGGACCTAGGCGTTTAATCCAGTACAAGCGCACGAACCGGGAACAAATACCCGGCACGAAGACCACAAGCGCTTCGGATGGTTCACGAAAGGGACCACAACATGGAAACCAACACAAACATCGAAGTACAGAACGACATTTCCGAACTCACCAATGACCGCATCGACAACCTCGCTGCGTTGATCACCGTCACCTCCGAGCAGATGGAAGATCGCCTTCGGGCCGAACGCCTTCTCAGCGAGGCCAGTCACCGCACCGACGAGCTCGTCTCCCTCGTCTTCGGCGCAAGCACCCCGTCCATCGAGAATTACTTGGCCGCAAAGCAGGACGCTTACCAAGCCGCATAACCCGAACTTGGGGGTTGGCTACCAACCCCCGCATGTCTCGGTGTCGATCAACGATGCTCGGCACCTATGTCTGACGCCCCGCACAGTCCCCCTCCCTGCTGGCGGGGCGTCAAAAAATCGAAACACTACAAGCTCTGGTGTCCCGCACGGTCCCCCTCCTTCTTTGCGGGACACCACGAAATCGCAGTAACAACAGAACTGACACCCCGGCGAGAATGTCCCTTCAGGCGGGGTGTCACTGTCATAGAAGTCGAATTCAGTGGATGGTCTCCCACTGAATTCGGCTTCTTGCTTTTTGCTGTTCTGCCGATGGTCGGTTTCGTCATCTTTGCGCCGTGCCACCGGTCGCCGCTGCGCTCCAGCTACGGTCAATCCGGTAGGGTATTTGCTGCGAACGCACGTTCGAACTTGAACGCACCTCGCGGAGGCGTAACGTAGCGATCCCCCCGCATATCGATAACGAATTTGGGAGCAGTACCCGTGGACCAACCCGGCCTCTTCAACAACGACTTCGCCGCTGAGGTCATCGACACGCCAGTAGCCGACGAGATGAGCGAGAGCTTCCTTGCGTACTCGCTTTCGGTGATCACCGCCCGCGCTATTCCCGATGTCCGGGACGGCCTTAAGCCTGTTCAGCGGCGCATTCTCTTCTCGATGCTCCAGCAGGGAATTCGCCCCAACGCCGATTTCCGCAAGTGTGCTGGTGTCGTTGGTGACACGATGGGCAAGTTTCACCCGCATGGCGATGGCGCGATCTACGAGACGCTGGTGCGTATGGGCCAGGATTTCTCCCGTGGCCTGACCTTTATTACTCCTCAGGGCAACTTTGGTTCGCTCGATCATCCGCCAGCTGCGTATCGATACACCGAGTGCAAGTTGTCTCCTGCCGCAATGGACATGGTGAGCGAGATCGATGAGGAGACGGTCGATTTCACGTCGACCTTCGATGGCTTGCGAGAAGAACCAACGGTTCTTCCTGCGCTGATCCCGAACCTGTTAGTCAACGGCACAACGGGTATTGCGGTCGGTATGGCGACGAATATGCCGACACATAACCTGCGCGAGGTGGCCGACGCTATCGAGCTTGTTATGAAGAAGCGTCGGCCTAAGCCGACGGTCGACGAATTGATGGAGGTGCTCCCGGGGCCGGATTTCCCGAGCGGTGGCATTCTCATCGATGACGGCTTGCGCGACGCCTACGAGGGCGGTCGTGGAACGATTCGTATTCGTGCCAAGGCCGAGACGGTCAAGCTAACCCGTAGCCGCGAGGCGCTGGTCATTACCGAGTTGCCGTATATGGTCGGCCCCGAGAAGGTCATCACGAAGATCAACGAGCTTGCGTCGGTGGGCAAGCTTCCTGGGGTCGATGAGCGTGAGGGCGCAAAGAACCTCTCGGACAAGAACAATCCGCTTCGCATCCAGATCGACCTTCGGCCGGGCGCGAGTTCCAAGGCGGTGTTGGCGAACCTGTATCGAATGACGCCGCTGGAGGAGACTTTCGGTATCAACAACGTGGTGCTTGTCGATGGTGTGCCAACCACGGTTGGTTTGTGGGATCTGTGCAATTACTACATCGATCATCGACTCGAGGTCGTGGTTCGCCGCACCGAATTTCGGCTTTCGAAGTGGGAAGCTCGCCTGCATATCGTGGCCGGCATCCTGATTGCCCTCGACAATATTGACCGGGTCATTGAGATCATCCGGTCGAGCCAAGATGGCCCGGAGGCCGAACGCCAGCTGATGGCCGAGCTCGACCTCAGCGAGACGCAGGCCAAGCACATCCTCGATATGCCGCTCCGGCGCCTCACTGCGCTCGAGGTGCAAAAGCTTGAGGATGAAGCGAGCGAGCTCGAGTCGATGATTCTCGATGCGCAGAAGCTTCTGGCCTCTGAGCAGCGGCAGCGAACGGTTGTACTCAGCGAGCTGAAGGCAGCCGTGGAGGAGTATGGCGTCGATCGTCGAACACAGATCACGACCGAGGACGAGTTCGCCACGCTCGATCTCACCGCCTTTGAGAATGACGACGACGAGATTGCCGACACGCCATGTGTGGTGACGCTTTCGACCAGTGGCATGGTTGGTCGGGCGCCGACCGAGGGAGCAAAGCGGGCGGTTCCTGGCAGGCACGATGTCATCGTGGCGAGCCGGATTTCGAGCACTCGTTCGCCGATTTTTGCTGTCACAAACGAAGGGCTTGCCCGTTTGGCGCTCGGTTTGGAAGTTGGCGAGGTGGGTGGCCGGTCGCGTGGCACCGATACGCGAAAGCTGTTTGGCACAAACAAGGGCGAGGAGGTGCTGACGATCGTTGCTCCAACGTCTGACGGGGCCGAGAATCTTGTGCTGGTGACCGAGAACGGTGTGGCCAAGCAGCTGACTCCGGACGAGGTGGCTGGCACTCGACCAGGCCAGAAGCTGATTGGTTTGAAACCGCAGGACACGCTTGTCGCTGCGTTTACTGCGCCTGCGGGTGCAGACATTGCCATCGTTGCAAGCAATGGTCAGGTGCTTCGCACTGCTGTCGATGGCATCAGTAGCCAGGGTCGCAATGCTGGAGGCGTTGCTGGGATGAAGTTGCGCGATGGCTCAAAGGTTATTGCGGCTGGGGCAATCCTGACCGACGAACCAATCTTGACCGTGACCGATAAGGGGACGGCCAAACTTACGCCGTCGTCTGAGTTCGACTCGAAGGGTCGTGGGGGCGCTGGGGTTCGTATCACCCGCTTCACTAATGAGAAGGCGCTGGTGTATGCCCACGTTGGGTCAACCGACGGCATGCTGGCGGTGGTTGGTGCAGATGACGACCCAACAAAGCCGGCACCCGATCCAATTTCGATCGACCTCGAACCGACTAGGCGCGATCTCGTGAGCGCTGCAACCGATGTTCCGATCCTCGCTGTTGGCCAGTCCCGTTTCTGACCCGCACCCTCTATCCATCTCTTCACACGACGCAGACGAACCTATGGCAACCACCACAATGAACGCTTCTCAATCCGAATACGACGCATCTTCTATCGAGACTCTCGAAGGTCTTGAAGCTGTCCGTAAACGCCCCGGCATGTATATCGGGGGCACTGGCTCGGCTGGCCTTATGCACCTTGTGTGGGAGCTGATCGATAATGCTGTCGACGAGGCCGCTGCTGGCTTTGCGAACAAGGTGTTTGTCACCTTTCATCGCGACGGGTCGGTGGAGGTTGCCGACAATGGCCGTGGCATTCCTGTCGACAAGCATCCAAAGCGCAAGGTTTCGGCGTTGGAGGTTGTTCTTACCGAGCTTCATGCGGGAGGCAAGTTCGGCGGCGGTGCGTATGCGTCGTCGGGCGGCCTTCATGGCGTGGGTGCGTCGGTCGTGAATGCACTTTCGGTGAAACTCAAAGCCGAGGTTGATCGCCAGGGCAGCACGTGGGCGCTCGATTTCAACGAACGTGTTCCCGGCCACTTCACTGGTTCGTCGTTCAAGAAGGGTCACGAGCTCAAAAAGATTGCGAAGACGAAGAAGACGGGGAGCCGTATCCGGTTCTGGCCTGATACCGAGATCTTCGATCCGGAAGCTGCGATCGATTGGGACGAGGTCACTGCACGGGTGAAGCTTGCGTGTTTCCTCGTGCCGGGTCTCAAGATTGTTCTGGAAGATAAGCGGACGGGGTCGAGGAAGGATCCGGTCGAGTTTATTAGCCGGGGCGGTTTGAAGGATCTTGTCAACGACCTCGTTGGCCAGAAGGCGCCGGTTACCGACGTTATTGCCTTGTCGGGTATCGATACGTTCGAGGAGAAGGTGCCGGTCAATGGCAAGATGCAGGTCGTCGAGCGGGAGTGCACTGTCGACATTGCCATGCGTTGGGTCGATGGTTTCGATACGAACGTTGTGACGTTCGTGAACACGATTCCGACTGGCGAGGGCGGCACGCACCTTTCGGGATTCGAGAAGTCGCTGAATCGTGCGGTCAACGATGTGTTGCTCAAGGACATGCGAAAGCTGGCGAAGCTCGCAAAGAACAACAAGCACAAGGCCCAAAAAGATGATGTCCAAGAGGGACTGATTGCGGTTTGCAAGGTGACGTTTCCCGAGCCGCAGTTCCGTGGCCAGACCAAACAAGAGCTGGGTACTCCGGGGGTCGAGAAGATTGTGTATGACGTCGTCAAGCAAGGGATGGTCGATTGGTTTAATGGTGTGGGTTCGAAGAAGACCCATGTCAATGCGATCCGGGACAAGATCGCGACTGCGGTCATTAACCGGGTCAGCACGAAGCAGGCGCTCGATAACAAGCGGAAGGTTGCGAGCCTGGGGAGCACGGGTATGCCGGGCAAGTTGGCCGATTGCCGCGATCATGGCCCGGAGTCGGAGCTTTTGATCGTGGAGGGTGATTCGGCTGCGGGTCCGGCGATTCGTGGCCGGGATGCGAAGTACATGGCGGTTCTGCCGCTTCGGGGCAAGGTGGTGAATGCGGGCAAGGCCACGCTGAAGCAGGTTCTGGACAACACTGAGGCTCAGGCGTTGTTTACGGCGATTGGTGGGGGTTCGGGTAAGGACTTCGATATTTCCCAGACTCGGTATGGGCGTATTGTTATCTTGTGCGACGCCGATGTTGATGGCAGCCATATCCGGTGTCTGGTGTTGACGCTTTTGTATAAGTACATGCGTCCGCTGATTGAGGCTGGGCAGGTGTTTGCTGCGCAGCCGCCGTTGTTCAGTGCGAAGGTCGGTGGCGAGACGTATCGGGCGTTTAGTGAGCAGCATCGTGACGAGATCACCGCTGAGCTGACGAAGGGTAATCGTCGTGCTGAGAGTATTAAGTGGCAGCGGTTTAAGGGTCTTGGCGAGATGAACGTTGACGAGTTGGAGCATGCTGCGTTGAATCCGCAAACGCGGATTCTTCGTCGTTTGACGATCGATGATGCCGAGAAGGAACGTAAGCGTGCCGAGACGATGTTCGACGTGTTGATGGGCTCTGATGTGTCGGTTCGCCGCGACTACATCATCAAGAATTCTGATGAGTTCGACGCTGCTGCCTTGGACGTTTAGTTGATCGTCGCTGACCGGGGCGTCAGCGTTGGTTCAGTGCGGCGGTTCCGGCCCAGTCGGGATCACCCGAATCCATGCAACCCAAAAAGCCGTCACGGCCTGCTGGTTGAGGCCGGTCACTCTTGACTAGTTCAGCGATCAACTCGGCCTCGGAGACACCACGCTCGACAGCAGCGGCAGCGGCAGCGGCAGCGGCAGCGGCAGCGGCAGCGGCAGCATCAACTCGCCACTCTGTGTTGAACAAGGGCGCAACATCTTGTCCATTTGCCGGGCAGACCCCGAGATCACCTTGTAATACAAAAATGGCTTTTTGTGCTACGGTCCGTACAATGCGGTTATGGCTCAAACACACATCTCTTTCCGGCCTGACGAAACAAGCCAAGAAGCTCTCGCGCTTCTCACCAAGCACTACGGCTCCACCAGCGACGTACTCCGCCGCGGGATTCAGCTCGCCGCGCTAGAACTTCAATACAAGCAAGCGTGCGCCAGTTTCATCGCCGACCTCGAAGCCGAAGGCGTCCCAGACCCAGACACCGAAACCCAAGAACGCCTTGACCGAATGTTCAGCTAATGGACCCGGAAAAGCGATACATGCTGGACGCTGGAGTGTTCATAGAAGCCGAACGGGACCGGACGTTCCTCAAAGGCCTCATCACGAAACTTGGACAGGCAGCAAGCCCCCAACGGACTACACAGGCAGTGATCGCCCAAGTATGGCGCGGTAAAGGCAACCCTGACATCGCCCGACTACTCAACCTGTTGGACATAGATGACATCGGCGACGGCAGGCCGGTGGGCAGGCTCTTAGGAGCCGCTGGAAAGTCTGATGTTGTTGACGCGTCACTCGTCATCGCAGCCAAACAGACTGGCAGTACCGTCATCACCTACGACCCCGATGACATTGGACCGCTCGCCGAAATCGTAGGCGTCACCTACACAATCGCCACGTAACGACGATCTCACTTCGTCATGCCCGGTTTTGGCCGATTGCGATTTGGACCCGTACCGTTCGTGTTGATTGACGCCGCTCGCTGAAATTCCCCAGGGTTGCTCATCGAAATTCCTCACCCTGTGGTGTTGTGAATTCTCGTTGTTTCCCTTGGTTGTGATTGTTTGTTGCGTGCTTGGTGGGCTCGCATCCGGTAGCTGTCGCAGGTGATGTTGAATACGACGCTGCGGTGGAGGAGTCTGTCGAGCATGGCTGCGGCGATGGTGGTGTCGTCGAATATCTCGCCCCAGGAGGGGGACCGGGTCGGGTGGCGGTTGACGCCGTCGGTAGTGCGTCGCCCGAGACCGGCCCAACAACTGGCTCAACAAACGGGACCCTCTCACCACCACCAGCGAACTGGACGCAATCCACACCCGCATTCAAAGTGTTAGTCGACGCTGCGTAGAACCGCCCGGCAGGGTTCACGTCTACCGGTAGCACTGCGAGATTGCCCGCAATATTCGAGACCATGAACGTTGCCGAGCCTTCATCCACATAAGTGTCATCCTAAATGAAGTCCTCGTGAAAGGGCCCCGTTATCTGGTCCAATCTCAACGGCTCGCGGCAACTGGCACAACAAACGGGGCCCTAACAGCCTCCTCATTCCTGCAAGTATCAGCCCAACGTTGCTAGCCGAACCCAAACACGAACATCAGCCAAGTATGTGAAAGGATGCTCCCAATAAGCACCGGAACATAGCCGTTGGACTGCCAACCCTTGCGGAACCACTCGAACACGAAAATTGATACGAGGAGAAGCGGGAACACCGCAAGGGACGCTAACGAACTCTTGGCGGACGTATTTGCTGTAGTCGAGAAAATCGTTGTCGAGATTGCCAAAGTTCTGACACCCTGCAGAGTGAATAACGTCACCGACAACACGCGGCTCAACATCGCACAACGCTATTCTGAGCTCGCCGCGCTTCACAGGAAATTGATGCGGCCATCTGAGACCAGAGGAACCTTCCAGAAGCTTCGGCCAGGGTGAGGTTCGCCGCCTCTAGAGTACCCTCCACCCCGGTCGCAAGAACGGTCAAGTGGACGTTTTCTGTCTCGGCGTAAGCGCCCGGAGCAATGTAGAACTCGACCGTTCCGCCCTCGGCAATATGCCCTTCGATTGCCACAAACTTCCAACCATGCTCGTGAACTTCCACTACCTGAACCGGTCCGGGGACAAGAAGATTGTCGCTGTCCAACCATAGAACGTTTCCAACCGAGATCGGCACATCGCAGTCTCCGTCGACACAGCTTTGGAGCTCTACTGGGAAGGGAAAACGCAGGTCAGGTGGGACTCTAGCAAGCTCTATCATAGATAGCTATCTAGCTATCCAAGGATTCCGCTCAGAAAGGCCCACCTATGGTCACAACACAACACCCAACCCCCTGGTAGACGCCATGGCCTTCGCCGACCGACTCGCACACCACCGCAAAGAACGCAACCTCACCCAAGCGACCCTCGCCGAACGCGCAAACACCCATGTCACCCAAATCCGCCGCTACGAAGCCGGCACATCCACCCCCACCCTCGACGTCCTACGCAACCTCGCACTCGCCCTCAATACCAGCGCAGACTCGCTCCTCTTCGACCACGACGAACGAGGCCCCACCAACGACCTAAAACTCCACCTCGAAGCCATCAACCACCTCGACGAAAACGACCAAACCACCATTCGCAGCATCATCGAAGCCATCCTCCTGCGCCACGACACCCGCCGCTGGACCAACGCATCATGAATCGATGCCCACAATGCCCATGGCCGCTCGCAGATCACGATCGTGACATCAACTTCCGACTCCCCGATGAACTCGCCGACTGGACTGCCCAAGAGCTGACGGAGAAGACATCGCGTCTCGATACCTTCCTGCACGTCAAGCCTGATCGCTTCTTCATGCGAGCGCTCGTTCCAATTCACCTCACGGAACACCACACGCTCATGTTCGGTGTCTGGTTAGCCGTAGACCGTCCAACGATGGAGGCCGCCGCCCGGATATGGAACACGCCCGCTTACGGATCGTTCAGCTGCTCGGGACTGCTCGCCAACGCCCTGCCCCCATGGCCCGAAGCAGCTGGCCTTCCAGTACGAGCAGAGACCCGACAGATCGACGAATTGCCCTACGTCATCACCAGCTCTGATCCAAAGATGAACGAGATACTCGACGGGACATGGCCGCACGAACTCGTTCTTAGCACTCTCGCAGCAAGCATGTAGCTGGCGACCGCGACCAACGACCTACAAGTCCGCAAGCCAGTCAGCGAGATCGTTGGCACCCTTCGAACGATTGCACGTCCGACACGATGCGACGATGTTGTCGATCCCGCGACCACCCCCATCCACATAGGGCACCACGTGATCGAACTCGAGAGAACTCCCAGAGCCCGGCGACGTCGTGAGCGGGTCATCGCAGTAGGTACACCGCAGCACGCCCGACGAGTCGGTCGCATTGTCAACGGCCTGCTGCCGCGTCGCACTCACAGGACGACGACAGTTATGAACGAGAACAGCGGCGCCACCTGCCTCGACGAAGTAGGTGTGGATTCCTTCCACGGTGAGATTGTGAACCCGCACAACCTCAACCCGATCGTCCACCCCCATCACGGCCGCCGAGGACCCATCAGCCAACAACAGTCGATCACCCGGTTCGAGAGCACCAGCGTCGACCCAACGCCCTTCGTTATCGACCCAGAACGGATGACGATCCGTCGCCGTCAGTACGTCGCCACCAACCCCGATGTCAACGAGCTGCTTCTCCCCATCGCCAACGATCGAGTCCACGACCTGGCGCGGGCCGGTCTCTCCGGTTTCAGGGTCGGTAGCCCACACCCAGTCACCAACCTCGATGTCCTCGATAGGCTTGGTCGTGCCATCGGCCATGAGCACTCCGGTGCCGGGCACGAAACTGTTCGAACGGCACAAATCTGCTGCACCGTCGACCGCATCACTTCACCTACGCCGAGGACGATGAGGGGCACACCTCTCCCGGCCGTGCAGTCGCTGCCTACAGAGCTGACGTACGGCAATTAGCGCGTGAGTTCATCGAGATCCAGACGGATACACGTCGAGATACTCGGGGACAAGTTGATGCTCAGGCTCTCGGGAGACAGCTCCGAGAGATCATGGCACCCTCGCTAAACTTCAACCCCGGAAGACAGCAAGCCTCTAACGATCCCCATCTCGTCTTTTTCGATCAGATGGCTGACAACGGCGTCCTCGAGTCACGAATAGTCGTGCATGAGGAAGATGGTTTGCACTTTATTGAAGAGTCACATCGATGTGTAGAGACGATTACAACCGACAGGCAGGCGATGATGGAAGTCAACATGCAAATTCTAGACAACGAAGAATTCGAGGAAGAGCGATGATGGACAGCTACACCTATAGCTCTCGAACGATAGCCTTTTGGGCCACGATGCTGTTCGCGATCGTCTTCATGATTTCAATGAACATCACGCCTGCGCAAGCCAGCTCGTCGTTCTTCGCAAAGACCTGGGATGCTGACGCTACCTTCAACATCGGTCATCGTCACGCCGGATTCAGAAACAGCTCATTCAACTCTTCCGTACAATCCGCAGACAACCCCTGGGACAACACCTCTGGAGCTTGGTTCGATTTCAACTGGGGAGGCTACGACCAAAGCGTCACAACTTGGGGCGGCTGCACTACGGTGCCGTCCGGCGAAATCTGGGTGGGAACTGGCGCAATTTCTCCTCTGGGACTCGAGAGCACCTGTGCGACCAGTACGACAATCGTCACGAGTACAATTACCGTCGATCGGACAGGTAGGACCTGGCATATGAGTTCCTCAACTTCAGTCCCGTCAGGTAGCCACGACCTTCGGTCCCTGCTCGTTCACGAGTTTGGTCACGCTGCAGGGTTCGCTCACATCACTTCTGGTTGCTCTGGAACCTCGCGCCCGACCATGTGTTCGACGTTACCCAAGGGGACGTCATACATGAGAACCCTGCAGTCTGCTGACAAAACGGAGTTCGCGGCTGCCTATTAGGGGCGGCGAGCCTCGGGGTTTCTCGGGAACTTTGCTGCAACTCGTCCGTATAACTCGACAAGAACTTGCTCGCCGACCCCAGATAGGAATCCCTGTATGGACACACCTCAATCAAAGATCGTGGTTTTGACCTTTGGTTGCCTTCTCCTTTTGGCTGCTTGCGGCCAGGCCTCAGAAACTGCAACCAGCGCACCGACCACGACAGAGCCGTCTGCTGTCGCTACGAGTGAAGATGTGCCAGAACCTGTGTCCAGCACCACTGAACCGCCTCCGGGAGTTGTCGCCGACATTCCTTGCCCAGAAAATGCCAGCTGTGCTGCAGAGTTCTTCCTGAACGGACGCGTCTACTCGCAAGGCTGCAACGGAGTACGAGAAGATGCGATTCTCTTCGACGAAGTTCTCGGATCTGGTGAGGCGCTGTTCGAGAATTTCGAGGTGTTCGCTCTTGAGGCCCACCCTGAGCACGACGTTGTGGCAATCAGCATTGAATCAGGCTGTACAGAGGATCCCAACGAGATGATCAGCCCCTGGACTTTCGCATCGGTAGAGGGCGCGGGAGTCGCGGGCGCTGCCTGTGAACTTGGCGTACTGTCGGAAGAACAGCGAATCGCTAACAACTGCTGAGGATCAAGGGTCGCCGTCGTCTAGTGGGCAATGCGGACGTGTCGAGAGCGGCTAACAGAACCGGCTCACGACCCATCATGAGATCGATGCGTGGAGTATGAATTGGGGGACATGGTCCCGTGAGATGAGCCCCTGAGATTGGTCCGGTTCTTATGCGGTCTTACCTGCTCCGCCATGATGGGTGGAGTTGAAAGGACCATGTCATGGCGAAACGTCGTCGACGCACACCAGAACAGATCATCAAGAAGCTGGCCGAGGGCCAGAAACTCCTGGCCTCTGGGCTCACTGAGGAGGAGGTTTGCCGCGAGTTCGGGATCGCCGAGTCCACATGGGCACGATGGCTGTCCCAGTACGGCGGAATGAAGGCCGAAGACGCGAAGCGGCTCAAGGACCTTGAGTCTGAGAATGCCGAGCTGAAGAAGCTGTTGGCCGAGGCCGAACTTGATAAGGCCATGTTGAAACGGCTTGCGGAGGAAAAATGGTGACCCCGAACCGTCGACGTCAAGCCGTGACGCTGCTTGAGGACGAGTTCGGGGTATCGCAACGTCGGGCTTGCAAGGTGGTCGGCCAGCACCGGTCCACCCAACGACACCAACCCAAATCGCCGCCAGCCGATGATGCTCAGATCCGTGCCGAGTTACGGGCGTTCGCCAAGAAGCGCTCACGGTGGGGATGGCGTCGGGCAGCGAACCATCTGCGCCGCAACGGCCGAGAGATCAACAACAAACGGGTGCGCCGGTTGTGGCGAGAAGAGGGCCTGAGGGTCCCTCAACGCAAACGCAAGAAGCGGCTGACCGGCATCGGCACTCATGTCGGGGCGATGCGCGCGATCCGACCGAACGCGATCTGGGCGCTCGATTTCATGTTCGACCGGACCATCGATGGACGCCAGGTCAAGATCCTTAACGTGATCGACGAGTTCGATCGCACCGCGTTGGCTTGCGAGGTTGATCACTCGTTCACCGCCGACGATGTCGTTATCGTGCTCGACCAGATCGTTGCTGAGCGTGGTCGGGCGCCGGCGTTCATCAGGATGGATAACGGCCCTGAACTCACCGCACTCGCCGTTGCTGAATGGTGTGACGCGACAGCGACCGGGTCGGTGTTTATCGACCCCGGGTCACCATGGCAGAACGCCTGGATCGAGTCTTTCAACGGACGGATGCGAGACGAGCTGTTGAACCTGTGGCAGTTCGATTCGCTACTCGAAGCCCAAGTCATCATCGAGAACTGGCGCAACGACTACAACACCAACCGGCCCCACTCCGCACATGGCGGCCTCACCCCAACCGAATTCCACCTACAGTGGACCAACCAACAACAACCACAAGCCGCATAAGCCCTGGACCAATCAACGGGGCCCTCTCA
>CALKGG010000056.1 GCA_938084885.1 uncultured Acidimicrobiales bacterium | reverse complement strand
CGACGTGGTGACGGGTTAGCCGACGTGGTGACGGGTTAGCCGACGTGGTGACGGGTTAGCCGACGTGGTGATGGGCTAGGTCGAGGGGAACACCATTTCGGGGACGTTGTCGGCAACGACGAGTTCGCCGGCGGTGAGTTTGGCGATCTCTTCGACCGAGACTCCCGGAGCGCGTTCGACGAGATGAAACTTGCCGTCTTTGATCTCGATGAGCGCGAGGTCGGTGAGCACTCGCGTAATGCACGAAGCGCCGGTCAGCGGCAGTGTGCACTCGCTAAGGAGTTTCGACTCGCCGTGCTTGGATGCGTGTGTCATGAGGACGATGATGTTGTCCGCTCCGGCGACGAGGTCCATTGCGCCGCCCATCCCCTTCACGAGCTTGCCGGGGATCATGTACGACGCGATGTTGCCCTGCACATCGACCTCGAACGCGCCAAGGACGGTTAGGTCGACGTGGCCACCGCGGATCATCGCAAAGGACTCTGACGACGAGAAGATCGAAGCGCCCGTGATCGCGGTCACCGTCTGCTTCCCGGCGTTGATCATGTCGGCGTCGATCTCGTCTTCGGTAGGGAACGGCCCCATACCGAGCAGACCGTTCTCGGACTGCAACATGACGTCGATGTCGTCGGGAATGTAGTTGGAAACCAACGTTGGAATCCCAATGCCGAGGTTGACGTAGTAGCCGTCGTGTAGTTCAGCGGCGACCCGCTGAGCCATTTGCTCTCGTGTAAGTCCCATCTCAGGCCTCCCGTACCGTTCGTTGTTCAATCCGTTTTTCGAATGTGCCTTCGATGAGGCGGTCGACGTAGATCCCGTGGGTGTGGATTTCTGCGGGGTCGAGCTCGCCAGGCTCGACGATCTCTTCGACCTCCATCACGGTGATCTTGCCGGCAGTTGCGGCCTCGGGGTTGAAGTTGCGGGCGGTGCCTCGGTAGACGGCGTTCCCGTAGCGGTCGGCCTTCCATGCTTTCACCAGTGCAAAGTCGCCGGTGATTGATTCTTCAAGGATGTAGTTGCGGCCGTTGAACTCTTTGACGTCCTTGCCGTCGCCGACCGCAGTCCCATAACCAGTCGCCGTATAGAAGGCGGGAATTCCGGCGCCACCGGCGCGCATCTTTTCGGCGAGCGTGCCTTGTGGGGTGAGGTCGCATTCGAGGGAGCCGTCGAGCAGCTGCTCCATGAACATTTGGTTCTCACCAACGTACGACGAGATCATCTTGGTGATTTGACGGTCTTCGAGAAGAACGCCGAGGCCAAATCCATCAACGCCACAGTTATTCGATACCGCAGTGAGCCCAGTGACTCCAGAACGTCGAACTGCAGCGATCAAATTCTCTGGGATGCCGCAAAGTCCAAATCCTCCGACGAGAATGGTCATATTGTCGGTGAGGCCTTCGAGCGCCTCGTCATAGTCAGTCACCACTTTGTCGAAACCCGACACAGTTGCCCCTTCCTTGCTTGGTCCTCCGCCTTTCTAGTGTGTCCTTGCCGAGTGCGCAGTCTTGGAGGTCGCTGGATGTGACAAATGTGACATTCGCGTGAAATTTGGACGATCGTTCAGTTCGCGGTTGCACAAGTTTGATCTTCGTTGGTACCTTGACGACGTTCCGCAATGTGGTACAGTTCCACAATGCGGAACACGCATACGAAAACACACCGCCCGGCAGGGCACTCGAGCACCAAGGGGCCACTATGAGCTTTCCGTCCGACCTTGATATTGCCCAAGGCGCCGAACTGCGACCACTAAGCGAGATCGCAGAGAATGCTGGCATTCCGGCCGAGAACCTTGAGCCCTACGGCGTCGGCGCGGCAAAGATCCAACTCGAAGCAATCCCCAAGATGAGCGACCGTCCCGACGCAAAATACGTCGTCGTGTCTGCCATCACCCCTACCCCACTCGGCGAAGGCAAGACCACCACGACGGTCGGGCTCGGCCAAGCCTTCCAACACATTGGCAAGTCGGCGACCATCGCCATCCGCCAGCCATCGATGGGCCCAACCTTTGGCATCAAGGGTGGCGCCGCCGGCGGCGGCTACAGCCAAGTTGTGCCAATGGAACTCTTCAACCTCCACCTGACCGGCGACATGCACGCCGTCACCGCAGCCCACAACCTCTGCTCGGCAATGCTCGACGCACACCTCTACCACGGCAACGAAACCGGCATCGACACCAACAACATCACCTGGCGACGGGTACTCGACGTCAACGACCGTTCCCTTCGAAACGCCGTCATTGGCCTCGGTGGACGACTCGATGGTGTGCCCCGCGAGACCGGCTTCGACATCACCGCAGCCTCTGAAGTTATGGCAGCACTCGCCTTGTGCACCAGCCTCCAAGATCTCCGCGTTCGCATGGGCCGCATCGTGCTTGGCTACACCAAGGACGGCACGCCGGTTACCGCTGAAGAGATCGGCGCTGCCGGCTCGATGACGGTGATCCTGAAGGAAGCCATCAAGCCAAACTTGATGCAAACCCTCGAAGGCACCGCAGCCCTCGTGCACACCGGCCCGTTCGGAAACATCGCAACCGGCAACTCATCGATCGTCGCCGACCAAATCGGCATCAAGACCGCCGACTACCTCTTGACCGAAGCCGGATTCGGCGCCGACATGGGCGCCGAGCGGTTCTTCAACATCAAGTGCCGCTACTCGGGCATCGCCCCAGACGCTGCCGTGCTTGTCGCAACGGTCCGCGGGCTCAAGGCACACAGCGGCAATCACAAGATCGTCGCTGGCAAGGACCTGCCCCCAGCACTCCTCGAAGCCAACCCCGACGAGGTCCACCAAGGTGGCGACAACCTACGCAAACAACTCGAGAACATGCAGATCCACGGCGTGACTCCGGTCGTGGCCATCAACGTGTTCCCGGGCGACCACGACGAAGACATCAACGCCATTCACGAGATCGCCAACGAATACGGCGCACGTGCCGCAGTGTCGACGCACTTCTCCAATGGCGGTCAAGGCGCCACCGATCTTGCGAGTGCAATCGCCGAAGCAGCCGACGAAGAGTCAAACTTCGAGGTCCTCTACCCCGACGACATGCCGATTCGCGAAAAGATCGAAACCGTGGCAAAGAAGGTATACGGTGCCGACGGAATCGAAGTTTCCCCAGCAGCGGCCAAGCAGATCGACAACTACGAAGCGAACGGATTTGGCAACTTGCCGGTCTGCATTGCCAAGACACACCTGTCGATCTCGGCATTCGCTGCACTAAAGGGCGCACCGACCGGCTGGACACTTCCCGTCCGCGAGGTTCGAGCTTCGGTCGGCGCAGGATTCGTCTACCCAATCTGTGGAGACATGCGCACCATGCCTGGCCTCGGCAAGACACCAGCGGCCCAGCAAATCGACATCGACGCTGACGGCAACGTCATCAACCTGAGTTAGAGGCACGCGAAATGGCATTGTTTGGAAAGAACCAAGATGTTCCGGCCACCGAGGCCATGGCCTATCGCCGCGACCTCATCGAAAACATGGTCTTCGAGCTCATCCCACTGAAGTCGGCTCCCGATGCAATCGCTGCACTACCACCAAACAGCGCGGTCTCGGTAACGGCATCGCCGGTCAAGGGACTCGATGCAACAAAAGAACTCACCAACGATGTGCAGGAAGCAGGACACCGTCCGGTCCCCCACATTGCTGCACGCCTCGTCGAAAGCAAGCAACACACCGCCGAGCTAGCGTCATGGATGAAGAACGAGGGTCTCGACACACTGTTCTGCGTTGCCGGCGACGCTGAGGAGCCCGCCGGACCATACGAAGGTGCGCATAGCTTCCTCTCGGACTTGTTCGAACACGACCACGGCCTGGCCAATGTCGGCATCACGTCATATCCCGATGGCCATGCCCTCATCAGCAACGAGATCTGTCACGAGCAGCTTCACGCAAAGCAGGCGTTGCTCGCCGAGGCTGGCGTTGCTGGCTGGGCGTCAACGCAGATGTGTTTCGACACCGATCTCATCACCTCATGGCTTCGCGCCGAACGAGAAGCTGGATTCACCCTTCCCGTCCACCTCGGCATTCCCGGCGTGGTCGACAAAGCCAAGCTCATGACGATGGGAGTTCGACTCGGTGTCGGCGCATCGCTACGTTTCCTCAAGAAAAACCGTGCTGCGGTCACCAAGCTCATGGCACCGGGCGCCTACGACCCCGACGACATCTTGTTACCAATGACAAACGACCTTGCAAATCTCGGTATTGGTGGGCTCCACGTCTTTACCTTTAACCAAGTAGAGAACACCGAAAGCTGGCGGCAGCAAGTAATCAACGAAGCGAGCATCTCATGAGTGACGAAGAAGAACTGATCCTGGCAGACCTTCCCGATGACGAGCTCACCGCGCAGATGCACGATGACCTCTACGACGGCCTTGCCGACGAGATCCACGAGGGCACCGAGATTCTTCTGTCGCGTGGTTGGAGCGCCGACAAGGTCCTCAACGACGCGCTCGTCGAGGGAATGCGCATCGTCGGAATCGACTTCCGTGACGGCATCCTGTTCGTCCCCGAGGTGCTCCTTGCAGCCAACGCAATGAAGGCCGGCATGGCCATTCTGCGTCCCTTGCTCGCCGAAACCGGAGCCGAGCCCATTGGCAAGGTCGTCATCGGTACGGTCAAGGGCGACATCCATGACATTGGCAAGAACCTCGTGGCCATGATGCTCGAGGGTGCCGGATTCGAAGTGGTCGACATTGGCATCAACACCGACGTCGACGAGTACATCGAAGCACTCGAAGAACACAAACCCGACATCTTGGGCATGTCAGCACTACTCACCACCACCATGCCGTACATGAAGGTCGTCATCGATACCCTCACCGAACGCGGCATGCGCGACGACTACATCATCTTGGTCGGCGGAGCGCCCCTGAACGAAGAGTTCGGCACCGCCGTCGGCGCTGACGGCTACTGCCGCGATGCAGCAGTAGCCTCGGAGATGGCCAGCAAGCTTGTCGCCGAGCGTCGTGCCGCCTGAAGGCCCGCTCGATGAAACTGCACCGTCCGGCCGCCCTATCAAACGACGCACGCGCACGTCGGCAGGCGACGGCACAGTGAGCCGTCGCCGTCGAGGCGGACCGAGCCTCAAGATCATCACGTGGCGCGACATTCCAGCACAGGTGAATGCAACGTCGGGCGACGACAAGGTCCAAATCGAGCTCCCCCATCGCTTTCAGGCAGCGATCGACCGGGCCGCGATGCTTGCCGACAAGAAGGATTCGAACAGCTACATCGCCGAGATGGGTCAAGACATCCGGCCGCTCGAAGGAGACGACCTCCGGGCGAGCGTCGAAGCAGTCGTTGCCTCAATCGAGGCCGAGTTCACCATGGACCGGCTCAACGAGTACGTCCGCAACGGCGGCTTTGCCCCTGGGTCTCACTCCGGGCCAGCCGGAGACGGCGGGTCAGCCGAAGACGGCGGGTCACACCTTGACTCGAACAGCGAAAGCGCCGGAGACGGCGCTGCCAATCCAGAGACACAAGTCAGCAACACGGAGACACCATGACCGAAACCATCATCAGCTCGGCGACCAAAGAGGTCGTCATTGGCTTCGGCCGCCCGTTCGTCATGATTGGCGAGCGCATAAACCCAACGGGCCGCAAACTGCTCGCTGAAGAAATGAAGAACGGCGACTTCAGCCGTGTCGTCGCCGACGCAATTGCTCAAGTCGAGGCGGGAGCGCAGATGCTCGACGTCAACGCAGGCATCCCTCTCGCCGATGAACCAGCCCTTCTCGTGCGAGCCATCAAAGAGGTCCAGTCGGTCACCGACGTTCCAATCAGCATCGATAGCTCGATCGTCGAGGCTCTCGAGGCCGCCATCGAAATCTACGAGGGCAAGCCGCTCATCAACTCGGTCACGGGCGAAGAAGAGGTGCTCGAACGAGTGCTTCCGTTCGTCGCCAAACACGGCGCCGCAGTCGTCGCAATCTCCAACGACGAAACCGGCATTTCCGAAGACCCCGATGTGCGCTTCGAGGTTGCAAAGAAGATCGTCAACCGGGCAGCGGACTTTGGCATCCCCAGAGAAGACGTCGTCGTCGATCCCCTCGTTATGCCGATCGGGGCAATGGGTACCGCAGGGCGCCAAGTCTTCGAACTCGTTGCTCGCCTCCGCAACGAACTCGGGGTGAACACCACCTGTGGCGCATCGAACGTAAGCTTCGGACTTCCCGCCCGCAACCACATTACGGGTAACTTCTTGTCGATGGCGATTGGTGCCGGTATGACCTCAGCAATTATGAGTCCCCTCCACGAAGAGGTCCGCAACTGTGTCATGGCAGCCGACGTTCTGAACGGCCACGACCAGAACTGCGCCGCATGGATTGCTGCCAAACGCGACCCCGATGCCGGCGGCGGCGCTGGCGGCGCACGTCGACGCGGCGGACGCCGCCGCAGCTGATTGCTGACGGCCGTTCCACCATGACGAACGAGGCTGCAACCGCTGACGAGGCTGTAACCGCTGACGAAGTCAGTGTTGTCTTTACCCCCTCAGGGCGCCAAGGCGCGGTCGGACGCGGAACGACCATTCTCGATGCGGCTCGCGAACTCGGCGTCGACCTCGACACCGTGTGTGGTGGACGGGGCATATGCGGCCGCTGCCAGATCGTTCCCGAGGTTGGCGAGTTCGCAAAGCACGGCATCACCTCGGGCACCGACAGCATTAGCGAACCGGGCCCATCGGAAACAACCGAATACCGAGGCCGACGCCCCCTTGGGTCCGAGCGCCACCGGCTTGGCTGTCATGCGACCATTTGTGGCGACCTCGTCGTCGACGTACCTGCCGAAAGCCAGGTGCATCGACAGGTCGTTCGCAAGCGTCTCGAAGTCGATGCAATCGAGGTAGACCCGGTCACCCGCCTGTACTTCACGACCGTCGTCGCACAAGAACTCGATACTCCTCGAAGCGAATTGGACCTTTTACGAGACGCGCTTCGAGACGAATGGGAACTCGACGAGTTGTCGGCATCGCTCAGCGTCGTCAAACAGATCCAAGCAGTCCTCACGAAGAACCGAGAGATCACCGTTGCGGTTCGTGACGGCAACGAGATCGTTGCGGCGTGGAGCGGCTTCCACGACACCATCTTCGGCATCGCTGTCGACATTGGTTCGACGACTATTGCGGGGCACTTGCTCGACCTCAGCACCGGCGAAGCGCTCGCCACGAACGGGTTAATGAACCCGCAGATCAAGTTCGGCGAAGATCTCATGAGCCGCGTCAGCTACGTGATGATGAACCCCGGCGGCGAGGTCGAACTCACGACCACAATGCACGAAGCCCTCAACGACCTCGTCGGCAACCTCATCGAAGAAGCCAACCAACACCCGAAATTTGAAGAGCATCGGTCCTCAGAGAACCAGGACTCTTCAAAATTCGGTATCGGGCGGGAGGATGTGTTGGAGATTGTGCTGGTCGGCAATCCGATCATGCACCACCTGTTGTTGGGGCTCGACGCTGTGCCGCTCGGCGGCGCACCATTTGCACTCGCCACCGATAAGGCGGTCGAAACTCCCGCAGCCGACCTCGGTATCGAGTGCCGTGACACGACCCGCGTCTACGTGCTCCCCTGCATTGCAGGCCACGTCGGCGCAGACACCGCTGGCGCTATCTTGTCCGAGCGCCCTGACCAGTCAGACGACTATCAGCTGCTCGTCGACGTGGGCACAAACGCCGAGATCGTCCTCGGCAACCGAGAACACCTACTCGCCGCGTCATCACCAACGGGGCCAGCGTTCGAGGGCGCGCAAATCTCCTCGGGCCAACGTGCAACAGTCGGAGCGATCGAACGTGTCCGCATCGACCCCGAAACGCTCGAGCCACGCTTCCGGGTGATCGGCGCCGAGGCGTGGAGTGACGAACCAGCCTTTGCCGAACAGACAAAGAAGATCACGATCACCGGCATCTGCGGGTCGGGCATCATCGAGGTCGTTGCCGAAATGATGCTCACCGGAATCATCTCGGCCGATGGGGTTATCGACGGCGAGCTCGCCGCCCGCACACACCGCATCGTTGCCAACGACCGCACATTCTCGTACCTGCTTCACGAGGGAGAGCCAAACATCCTCGTTGAACAAAACGACATTCGAGCAATCCAACTCGCCAAGGCAGCGCTCTACGCAGGCATCAAGCTGCTGATGGAGCACCGAGGCATTACCCACGTCGACCAAATCCGTCTCGCTGGCGCCTTTGGTAGCCATATCGAGCCAAAGTACGCCGTGGCCCTCGGCCTCGTGCCCGATTGCGACATTGAGAAGGTGTCCGCCGCAGGCAACGCTGCAGGCACAGGCGCTGTGATTGCGCTGCTGTCGGCAAAAGCCCGACGGACGATCGAAGAACTCATTCCGACAATCACGAAGATCGAAACCGCAACAGAGGCTGCCTTCCAACAGCACTTCGTTGAGGCAATGGCGATCCCCCACGCCGTGGCCGAATACCCGCACCTCAACGCGGTCATGGCGCTGCCCGAACGTCGCTTTGCAAACGCTGGAGCGGCCGGGGACAACGGGAGTGGACGCCGCCGCCGGCGACGTCCAGCACAAACCACACCGACAGATGACACAGAATCTGGAGAATCCAATGTCTGAAGATGCACCACGACGAGGACGCCGATCGGGCGGAGGCCGAGCTGGTCGCCAAGCAACCCGCGCTGCAGCCGGTGCGGTGACCAAGCCGTACCTTACGCGCACGCTCGAACCAGTGAGCGTCCTCGATGACGACGCGCTCACCCAGATCGAAGAGAACGCCGAGATCATCCTGTCCGAGGTCGGGATTCAGTTCAACGAATACCCGTCGGCGTTGACGCTGCTCGAAGATGCGGGCTGTCGCATCGAGGGCGAGATGGTGTATTTCCCAAAGGGGCTTGCACGCAAGATCGTTCAAGACAACGCACCAGCCGAGTACACCCAGCATGCCCGCAACCCTGAGCGCAGCGTCCAGATCGGCGGTAAGCACACCGTCTTTGCGCCGAATTATGGCTCGCCGTTCATCACCGACCTCGACAAGGGTCGCCGGTACGCAACGATTGCGGACTTTCAGAACGTCGTGAAACTCGCGTACTCGCTCCCCCACCTCCATCACAGCGGTGGCACGGTGTGCGAGCCGGTCGATGTGCCGGTGAACAAGCGTCACCTCGACATGGTGTACTCACACATCAAATACTCAGACAAGCCGTATATGGGCTCGGTTACCGCACCCGAGAACGCTGCTGACTCGGTCGAGCTCAGCCGAATTGCGTTCGGTGGCGATCTCGCTGGGCGTACGGTCATGACCAGTCTGATCAATGCGAACTCTCCCCTTGCGTGGGATGCGACGATGCTGGGCGCAGCCGAGGTGTATGCGAAGGCCAACCAGGCAACGATTATCTCGCCGTTCATTCTGATGGGTGCAATGTCGCCGGTGAGCGTTGCTGGCCTGGCGGCACAAGCGCTCGCTGAGGCCCTTGCGGGCATGGCCTTTGTGCAGCTTGTCGCACCTGGGGCTCCCGTCATCTTCGGCACATTCGCGACGTCGATGTCGATGGCAACTGGAGCGCCAACGTTCGGTACGGCCGAAGGTGGCCTGGCGATCTACATCATGGCTGAGCTTGCGCGTCGTGTCGGCGTGCCATTCAGGTCCGGTGGCCAGTTCACTTCGTCGAAGACACCCGATGCTCAGGCAGCGTATGAGTCGGCTCATTCGATCCTCCCGACCGTGCAGGCTGGCGTGCATTTTGTTCTTCATGCTGCGGGTTGGATTGAGGGTGGGTTGGCGCTCAGCCTCGAGAAGCTGATGATGGACGCCGACCAGCTTGGCGCTATGGATGTGTACGCCAAGGGGGTCGACATGAGCGAGAACGGTCAGGCAATGGATGCGTTCCGCACCAACGAACACGGCCAGCACTTTCTCGGCAACGCCCACACACTCGCCAATTTCGAAACAGCGTTCTACCGCAACAAGTTGTCGGACAACAACAGCTATGAGCAATGGTCCGAAGACGGCAGCAAGACCGCTGCTCAGCGAGCAAATGAGGCCTGGAAACAGATGCTCAGCGACTATGTCGCCCCCGAGTTCGACGATGCTGCGGACGCCGAGATGCTCGCCTACATAGAAAAGCGCAAGTCGGAAATGCCCGACGCAATCGGCTAACCCCTTGGGGTCATAACCCCTTGGGGTCAGGTCTCACCCATAACGCATCGAATATTGGGGTCAGGTCTCATTCATAACGTTCTGTTTGCCACGAGGCCTTCCCCACGCTGAAAACACTGGGTGTTCTAGGTAAGGAGCGCATTCTCAAGGACAGCTGTCCCTACCCAAAGATCCGAACTTCGGGGTATGCCGAAATGCGGGACCAACACAAGGCCAATTCTCCGGAGGTCAATGGCGTCAACGTTTTCGCGGAAGTCGACGCAACGTATCAGTTATGAATGAGACCTGACCCCGTTGACGGGAGGGTTATGAATGAGACCTGACCCCGTCGGGCTGGGCGTAGTCGCGGAGCATCTTGCGGAGTTCGAGTTGATGCTCTTCTTCGGTCGCTACCTGGCCCCTGGCGTACTCTTCGAGAAAGATCGATTTGCCCTCGACCAGGCGTAGTAGCGCCCGATAGAGCGTCACCGCGTTTAGCTCATGCTCGAGGCTCTCGTTGAGGATTCGCTCGATGGAGTGCTCGTGGGACTCTTCGATCGGCGCGATCGCCGTCGAGGCGTGGCCTCCGTAGCCGGTGATGATCTCGCCGACTTGTTGTGCGTGCAAGAGCGACTCGGTGGCCTGCTCTTGCATGAACGCAACCAGTGGAATACGATTCGGGCCGCTGATCATGAGCGAGTAATGGGTGTAGCGCACGACCCCGGACAGCTCGGCCTCCAAAATGCTGTTGAGTGCTGCAATAACTTCACCTTCGTCGATCTGGTCGTCCATCTGCGTTCATTTCCCGTCTGCGGTATCGGTCTCGGATTCTCGGCCGTCGAGGCCAGCAATACCACTTTGGCAGGTTCGACCTATCCGCCACGTACGATTCGGCAGTTATTACCACCCCACTGAAACGAATCGAAAGCGCAACTTCGTACAAACATCGACGCGCACCGGAAAAAGACTCGTCAAAGGCATGACGCTTTCGCCTACAGTACGGTCATGAGCTACGAGACTCCAGAGTTCCACCCTGCGTTCGAGGAATACTGCGAAGCCATCTTCGAACTCGCCGAAGACGATGTGGACGTGATCCAGGCGCGCATCGCCGAACGGTTGGACGTCTCGCGCCCTGCGGTCTCAGAGATGATCAAGAAGATGGAACGCGAAGGCCTCATTGCCCTCGAAGGAAATGCGATCGCTCTGACGAGCGAGGGACATGGCCTCGCAACACAGGTCGTCCGACGTCATCGCCTCGCCGAACGGTTCTTGACCGATGTTCTCGGGCTCTCGTGGACGCAGGCACATCATGAAGCGGGTCGTTGGGAGCACGTGATTTCTCCCGATGTCGAATCCGCACTCATGCGGATCATGGAGAACCCAACAACGTGTCCGCACGGCAATCCGATCCCCGGATCCAACTACCAAGCACCAGAACGTTCTGCTGCCCTCAAAGAAGTCGAGACCGGCGAGAGCTTCCGGGTGCAACGCATCCCCGAAGAGCTCGAGTATCGAGAAGGCATGCTCGAGTTTCTTGAAGCTTCGTCAATCCTTCCCGGAAAGACGGGCACGGTCACCGCACAGTCTCCCGATGGTACGACCACCGTCGAGATCGATGGTGCCCATGTGGGAGTCGGCGAATTCGCCAGCTCTCGAATCCTGGTCTCGGTTTCGTAGCCCCGGTCAGGCGATTGTTGTACCGAGCAGCGATCCAATCGCGAACGTGATCGTGCACGCTCCAGCAGCCCAGGCAACCTGACGCAGTGCGGTTCGAAAGATCGAGCGCTCGGTAAAGACCGCCAGTGCGCCGCCGACGACGGCTGCGGCAACAAGTCCAACGACAGCCGAGGCCACCATGGCCGCAGCGCCCGCGGCGAAGAACCACGGCAACAACGGCAGGATCGCCCCGATTGCGAACGCAATGAACGAGCTGATCGCGGCGCCTGAGGGGTCTCCAATATCGTTTGGGTCGACGCCGAGTTCTTCTCGAGCATGCACTTCGAGCGCGACCTCGATGTCTTCGTGAATTGCTTCGGCAAACTGGCGAGCGGTCTCGTCGTCGATACCGCGGCTTTTGTATATCGCCTGGAGTTCGCGCACTTCCATCTTGGGGTTTGCAAGAAGTGACTCGCGTTCGATTCGAAGTTCGCGTTCGATCAGCTCGTTCTGTGCTTTCATCGAGACATACTCACCAGCGGCCATCGAAGCTGCGCCCGCCAACAGGCCAGACACGCCAGCGACGACCACGGCACTACCGTCGCTCGCTGCGCCGGCGGCGGCTGCCACGCCGAGTACGAGGGCGACGTTTGAGACGAGCCCATCGCTTATGCCAAAGATCGCTGCTCGTGCAGTGCCGCCTTGGACAGCACGATGGTCATGAACCATGTGGCCATGCCCATGGTGATGCGATGCACTTTCGGTCACTGCCATCACCTGACCGTATCCAAGACGGACGCTCGAGCGCGGACGCACTGTCCTTGATCTTTGGCGAGTAGGTACCTAGTTCAACAGTGTGTGGCACGCCCAACCTACGTGTGAAAAGTGTCATAGGCGAATGATGTTAGGCGGGCTTTACCTCTTGAGTGTGGGTGCATACACTGGCCCGTATGGCGCTCCGACGGAACTACAACACCCGCCCACCCCGACTGACTGCAGCTCTCACCGCCGTTGCCCTACTTGCAGCGGCATGCGGCTCGTCAGACAATACTGCAGCAACAACGGAGAACGACCTGGAGGGTGCAGCCGCCGAAATCTTCTCAGGGGACTGTGCTGCGCCAGTGGAGACCGAACTCACCATCTACAGCGGCCGCGACGAAGAACTCGTCGGCCCGGTACTTGACGCATTTGCGTGCTCGAGCGGCATCTCGGTCGTCACGAACTTCGGCGACCCCACCGATCTTGCACTCGCCCTCGTCGAAGAAGGTGACCGAACTCCCGCTGACGTCTTCCTCTCGAAATCCCCTGGCTCGGTCGGATTCCTCCAAGGCGAGGGCTTCCTCCAACCATTGAGCAACGACCTACTCGGGCTCGTCTCGGCCGACAACGCCGCAGACAACGGCACGTGGGTAGGGATCACGGGCCGCCAACGAGTCCTCGTCTACAACAGCGAACTCGTATCTGAAGACGACCTTCCCGACTCGATTTTCGAGCTGACTGGCGAGGAGTACCGCGGCCAGGTCGCAATCCCGGCCACCAACGGTTCATTCCAGGACTGGTTCACTGTGTTCCGAGCCCAGGAGGGCAACGATGTCGCCGCCCAATGGCTTGCAGACATGGTCGCCAACGACGCCATCGTGACCGAGTCGAATCGTCCAACGGTCGACGCAGTTGGACGTGGCGAGTTCAATTTCGGGCTCGTAAACCACTACTACAACTTCCAACAAGCCGAGGCGCTCGGTGACAACCACCAAGCCCTGAACCACAACTTCGCTGCCGATGACATTGGCTCGCTCGTCATCGTCACCGCCGCAGGTATCACCTCGACGACTACTAGCCCCGACGAAGCCCAGCAGCTGATCGAATTCATGTTGTCCGAAGCTGCCCAGACCTACTTCACGACCGACAGCCTCGAATACCCATTGGGCTCAGGTGTTTCTCCAGCAGAGGTACTTCCCGCTCTCGACGACTCCGGTAGCGACTTTGACGTCACCTTCGATGACCTTGGGAACGGGCTCGAGGAGACCATCGCCATCATCGAGGAGAGCGGCATCTTTCGCTAATGGCTACGACGAGCAGGACCAGCGGTTCGCCGCTCGCACTTCGGCTTCTCGCCGGGCTAGCAAGTCTCGTACTCGCCGGGCCTGCGGTATACCTCGTCATCCGCAACTTCACTGCCGACGCTGACCCGGCCAACCTGTTGTTCTCCGAACGAACGCTCGGCCCCTTGCGACGAACGATTGTCCTGGCGACACTCGTGAGCGTGAGCACGGCGGCTCTCGGCACCGGGCTTGCGTGGCTTACGACTCGAACCGACCTTCCCGCACGGCGACTATGGCGTGTGCTGTTGGTGCTGCCGCTCGTCTACCCAACCTTTCTTGGCGCCGCGGCGTTAGTGCGCACGCTGAACCCCGGCGGGCTCGTCAACGACCTCCTCACGAACATCGGCGTCGATCGCACGCCAGCGTTGCAAGGGCTATGGGGGTCGTGGCTCGTCTTGACGTTGCTCACCTACCCGTACGTCTTCTTGCCGGTCGCCGCCCGGTTCGCTCAGCTTCCGGCTTCGATCGAACAATCCGCCCGGCTCCTTGGCAACTCTCCGTGGAAAGTCTTTCAGCAGATCGTGCTCCCCCAGGCGGCCGGCTCGATCGCCGCAGGCACGCTCCTGGTCTTCCTCTATACGATCTCGGACTTCGGAGCCGTCGCCATCCTTCGTTATGACACGTTGACTCGCGCCATTGAAACAAACCAGCTCAACCGGCCGGTCGCGCTTGCCCTCAGCCTGATCTTGTTGCTACTCGCGGGAGGAGTCGTGACCGCCGAACGGTTCGCGCAACGCCGCCGAGTCACGACGACCAACTCGGTTCGAGGGGACGTTGGAGGAGCGGTTCCGCTTGGACGCACCCGTCCAGTTGCTCTTGTGGCGGTGGGGGTCACTGCGTTGCTCGGTCTTGCTGCACCGCTTGGAGCTATTGTCGAGTGGTCCGTACGTGGTCTGGCACAAGGTCGAAGACTTCGGGTGGACGCCGAAGACATTGCGTTGGTGACATGGAATACGCTGTGGGTGAGCACCATTGCGGCATTGGCAACGGTGCTGCTCGTGCTTCCGATCGCGTTCTTGTACGGCCGGTATCGCTCGCGTGCCGGCGCGATTGGAAACGCCGTGGCGATTTCTACCTTTGCCTTGCCTGGCATCCTCGTCGCGCTCGCAGGGACGTTCTTTATCCGCCAAACTACTTGGACCTTTGAAACGTTTCACAACACGTTCGGGATCTTGATATTCGCCTACATGGTTCGCTTTGCGGCGTTGGCTATGGGCACGACCCTGTTGGCTGTCCGAGCCGTACCCGACAGGCTTCGAGATGCTGCAGAAACCCTTGGAGCGAACGGGGTTCGGCGCTTTACCTCGATCGACGTTCCCCTCATGATGCCCGGTCTCCTCGCTGCTGGCGGGCTCGTCTTGTTGTCGACGATGAAGGAACTGCCAATCAGTTTGCTGCTCTCGCCGTTCGAGTTTGAGACGCTCGCGACGCGCATCTTTGGCACCTTTAACGAAGCGTTCGTCACCGAAGCTGGGTTAATGGCCCTCGTCTTAGTCACGATCAGTTTCTTTGCGACCTGGTTCCTTGTGATTCGCCCGTCCAAATAGGTCCCATCTGGTGTGGTCACGTCTGTCTGGAAGCTACTGGCGTGACCTAGCGTAAAGACCATGGGACGCGCTGGAACAGAGCTCAACACCGGGCTGCTGCGCTTTGGAATCAACCGAGAGTGGTTGCGGTTCACCGAGCCTCAGGAGACCGTCACTGCATGGGAACTTGCCGAGGTTGTTCCTGCGCTCGAACGAGCCGAAGCCGCCGCACATGCTGGCAATTGGGTGGTGGGTCTCCTCAGCTACGATGCGGGCCCGGCGTTCGACCCTGCCGTCGAGTCCCAACGCGACGACGACACGCCGTTACTGTCATTCGGGGTCTTTCGCGACGCCGCGGCGACACGGGGCCCAATCGATGCCCCGTTTGAGGTTGGCGATTGGTTCGCCGACCAGACCGAGGAAACCTACAGCACCGCAATCGCCGCTGTTCGCGAGCTCATTGCCTCTGGCGACACCTACCAGGTCAACTACACGGTTCGCCGCCACGCCACGTTCTGGGGTAGCGCAGAGGGCCTGTTCGCGGCGTTGGTTCGTGCTCAAAACGCGAAGCACGATGCGTTCCTACACTTTGGCACCCATGCGCTGTGCAGCGCGTCGCCCGAGTTGTTCTTCATTCGCGACGACCGCCCGGATGGGCCACTGTTTTGGTCGCGTCCAATGAAAGGGACTCGACCGCGTCACTTCGATCCAATTCGGGATCAAGAGATTGTCGATGACCTTACGTCGAGCCTGAAGGACCGGGCTGAGAATGTCATGATCGTCGACATGGTTCGCAACGATCTCGGTCGTATTGCCAATGTCGGCAGTGTGAACGTATCGACGCTACTTCAGGTCGAGCACTACCCAACAGTCCACACAATGACCTCGACGGTCGAGGCAAAGTCTGACGCCAGCCTCGTCGAGGCAATGCGGGCCCTCTACCCAGTGGCGTCTATCACCGGGGCTCCCAAGTATCGGACAACCCAGATCATTTCCGAGCTCGAACAGTCGCCGCGTGGTGCCTATTGCGGGTCAGCGTTCGTGCTTTCTCCCGAGGGCCGATGGGAGTTCAACGTCGTCATCCGCAGCGTATGGCTCGACCTTGAGGCGGGTCGCGGCACCTACGGCGTAGGTGGCGGGATTGTGTGGGATTCCGAGGCTGGAAACGAGTGGGAAGAGGCTGAGCACAAATCGCGCGTGCTCACCCGGGCGGGAAAGCCTCTGCAGTTGCTCGAGACAATGGCGTGGACTCCCGATGGCGGGGTGTCGCTGCGTCAACGCCATATCAACCGACTGTTGTCTGCTGGCGATCACTTCGAGATCGACGTCGATATGGACGCGGTGATGGATCTGCTCAACACGGTGCGCTCCGATACGCCGCTGAAACTTCGCCTGCTCGTCGATGCAGCTGGCGCACCGACTCTTGAGGTCGGCCCGCTTCCGTCCGACGACGGTCTCACGAGGACTCTGCCGATCGATACCGAACCCATCGATCCGTACGACGAGTTCTTGGTGTTCAAGACAACGACGAGGAATCGCTACGACGAGGCGCTCGACCGATTCCCGAACGCTCCTGACGTAATTTTGTGGAACCGTCGTGGAGAGCTGACCGAGACGTGCATTGCCAATATCGTGCTCGAGCTCGACGGTGAGCTCGTTACTCCACACAACGACAGCGGCCTATTGCCGGGGACGCTTCGCGAAGAGTTGCTCGACCGGGGTCAGATCCACGAGCGGGTGCTCACCGTCGACGATCTCCGTGCGGCTGACCGGGTGTTTACGATCAACTCGGTGCGAGGATGGGATGTTGTCGAGCTCGGTTCCTGATGGGGCTGTGTATTACGCAGTTGCGCGTCGTCAGATGGCCGGGTTAGAAGCGGCGGAGGAAGACGCCCGAGCGGGGCTTTGGGGTGACGTAGGTGCTCTTGGGCGGCATGTCGAGGCCGGCATCGGCGACGGCGAAGACTTCGGCGGCGGTGAGCGGGCGAAGCACGAACAAGACGTTTCGCCGGTCGATGCGCTTGGCCAGCGCACCGCGATCAGCGTCGTCGAGGAAGTAGCGGATTTGTCCGCCACTGTGCTCGGGATCGATGTTGAATACGGGGCCGATCACCTGATTCTGGAGGCGGACGGGGCCGAGCGCATCGATTGGCGAGTCCGAGAGCGGGGCTGGCATGGTGCCGCTCCACCATTGTCCGTCGAGGTGCACCCCAACACTTCCCGGTTTCGGCAGGTCGTGTTCCATCGTCGGATCTGGGGTGAGACCTAACACGTCGATGAGTGCTTCAGCGATTGGTTCGACATCGAGTTCGGCGTCGATGAGCACACGGCGGTGAAAGGGTTCGATGTTGACTCGGTCGTCGGCGAAGGCAACGCAGAGCATCTTTCCGCCGCGTTCGGCGCCGATTCGTTCGAAGAGTTGCCCAGCGGCTGCCGCGCGGTGGTGTCCATCCATGATGTACATGTCGAGTGGCGCAAACGCGTTGCTCAAGAACTGCACGTCGTCGTCGTTCTCGATGGCCCAAACCGCCTGGTCGAGACCGTCGCCCGACACGAACGACACGAGTGGGTCGAGCCGATCGAGAATATCGTCGAGACGTGACCTGATGCTGGGGTCGGACCGGTAGCTCACGGCGATCGGCGACGATTGAACGCCGAGCCGTTCGAAATGGTTCGACAGGTGTCCAGCACGGTCGCGACTCACCTTTTCGTGGCGTTTGACGCGACCATCCATGTAGTCGGCCGTGTCGACGAGCCCAACGATGCCGACTTGCACGAGGTCTCCACGCGTTAGCCGGTAGAGGTAGAAGCTCGGGACTTCGGAGTTGACGAAGGCGTCGGCCTCGAAGATTCGTTGGAGTGCTTCGCTTCCGAGCTCGATAAGCCGGTCGAGTGGGGCGCCGTCTTCTGGGCCTCCGTCGTGGGGCGATCGGGTGACGAGCGTGTAGCTCTCGGGGTGACTCGAAAGGTAGGCCGCTCGCTGAGAACGTGAGAGCGAATCGAATGCTGGTGCTGGTACTCGTCGGGTGAATTCTCTGCGGATTACCGACCCGGCAAAGGGATGAAAGCCGACCACTAGCGGCCTGCCCCTGCGGTTGGCGCGTGTACGACGGACACTGCCAGCACGTCGGCGTCACTTTCGAGTTGTTCGATGAGTTCGTTCGACGGTGCATGTTCGAGGTTGATCGAGGCAACTGCGGCAACCGACCCGGTGAAGAGGTTGTTTTCCATTTGTTGCACGTTGAGTCCAGCTCCGCGGAGCGAACCGAAGATCTTTGCGAGCACACCGACCTTGTCGAGGTGTCGGACGGTGAGCGTGATGGTTCCCGCCGGTTCGTCGACGAGGTTGACGCAGTTGATGACGTCGCCTGCGAGGTATGCCTCGATGACTTGCACGGTGCCGGCTGCAATGGCTGCTTGGGCTTGGCCAGTGGACGCCCCAATGTGGTGGCTGCCGACGACGTTGGGGTGGGCCGATAGCGCCGATTCCCAGTCGCCGGTTGAGGTTGTGGGCTCGTTCGGCCAGACGTCGAGTCCGGCGCGAATGCCGTGGTTGTCCATGGCGGCGAGAAGTGCCTCGCCGTCGACGACCTCGCCGCGGGCGGTGTTGATCAAGATCGCGCCGGGCTGCATTTTGGCGAGGAAGTCGTCGTCGACTAATCCGGTCGTTTCTGGTGACTTCGGGACGTGGAGCGAGACCACATTGGCTTGGCCGAGGAGGTCGTCGAGCGATTCGACGAGCTCGATGCCGGCAGCTTCGAGACGGTCGAGGGTGCGTGGCGAACGTCCGGGTTTTGCGAGGGCTATCACGTTCATGCCAAAACCTCGGGCACGAGAAGCGAGCGCAAGCCCGATTTCGCCGAGCCCGATTATTGCGAGGGTCTTGCCGTAGATGCCGTCGGCTTTGCTGTAGCGGGCCTTGTCCCATGTGCCGTTGACGAGGTCGGCAACGCCAGCGGGAATGTTCCGGTCGATCGAAAGGAGAAGGCCCATGGCGAGTTCGGCCACGGCGATCGCGTTTTGTCCGGGAACGTTAGCCACGTAGACGCCGCGTTCGGATGCGGCGAGTTTGTCGATGTTGTCGGTGCCTGCGCCTGCTCGAACGATGAGGCCGAGTTTGTTCGAGGCGTTGATGGCGTCGCTACTGACTTTGGTGGATCGCACAACGACGATGTCTGCGGGGTTTGCGGCGAGGGCGACGGGCAGCGTGTCTACGGTGAGGGCAGGGTCGACTTCGACCTCGTGACCGAGCTGTCGCAGTGGCTCGAGGAGGTGGTCGGCAAGTGCGTCGGCGCAAAGTATTCTCATAGCCCGATTGTATGTCACTGAACAATCGTTCAGCGTAAGCGAGAACAATCGTTCAGCGTAAGCGAACCCTGGAGTTCGCTACCTGGTCGTCGACCGGGCAGACTGTGGCGGTGAAAGCTCTCGTATTTGAACGTCAAGAAGCTCGCTATGCCGCCGCCTCGGTCGCATCGCGTGTTCGCCCCGGTGCAGGTGCTGGCGTAGGGCCGCTGCGACTATCCGACATTGATGAACCAGAGCTTCCCGATGGGAAGTGGGTTCGGGTCTCCCCCGTCCTTACCGGCATCTGTGGGTCGGACCTGTCGACGATCGATGGTCACTCGTCGGGATACTTCGACGATCTTGTCAGCTTTCCCTTCGTGCCGGGCCACGAGGTTGTTGGCATGACCGAGGACGGCAAGCGGGTCGTCCTTGAGCCGGTGCTCGGCCCCGAAGCCCGCAATGAGGACCCGGCTTTTGCAGGCGCTGCTCCCGGTGACGGGCTCGACTACGGCTACTTGTTGGCCGGCGATATTGGCAACGGTATCCAGACCGGCTTTTGTAGCAGTACCGGTGGCGGATGGGGCCAGAGCCTCGTTGCCCACAAGAGCCAACTTCACACTGCGCCCAAGACGCTCAGCAATGAGGACGCCGTCATGACCGAGCCTGCCGCCGGTGGGGTGCATGCCGCTGCGAAAGCACAGATCGATGGTGGCGTCGTCGTCGTGCAGGGCGCGGGAACAATGGGGCTCGTGACGATTGCGGCACTTCGCCAATACACCAACGCCGAGACGATCATCGCGTCGGCGAAATATCCAGTGCAGAAGAAGTTCGCCGCCGAGCTGGGAGCTGATCTTGTCGTGAGTCCCGGCGAGCTGTCTCGGGCGGTGCGACGTGCAACTGGGTGCCGAATGCTCGGCAAGAATCTGTCGGGCGGCGCGGAGGTCACCATCGATGCGATTGGCAATGCTGCATCGATCGAGGCCGCGATCGGCATCACGCGTCCTCGCGGCCGCGTGATCATGGTGGGCATGCCCGGGAAGCTCCAGATCGACCTTACGTCGTTGTGGCATCGCGAAACCGAACTTGTTGGGGCCTACACCTACGGCACCGATGAATGGTCCGATGGCACGACCATCTCGAGCTTCAAACGAGCCAAAGAGCTTGTGCGCAAAGCAAAACTCGGTCGGCTGGTGTCGGCCAAGTATCCCCTCGACCGCTACAAAGACGCCATCAGCCACGCTGCGCAGGCGGGCGAGCGCGGTTCGGTCAAAGTCGTGTTCGAGTTTGCCCACTAGCAATTGTTTACTCTCGTCGGCCTACGAACCGTCGAGAGATATCTGTACGGCAATGCCTTTGTGGTCGCCTCCGGCGTAGCCGAGTACTTCGTAGCTCTCGACGTGTGCGCCCGACACGACCGCATGATCGATACCGAGTAGCGCTGGACCGATGCCTGGATTTGGCGACCATCCAACGCCAAATCCGCAGCCAACCTCACGATGCGCGTCGACAATCTGACCTCGAGCCGACTCGCCGCTCGCGAGTGTCCGGTACCGCACATCTGCTGACGTTGCGTTGAAGTCTCCGAGCGCAACGATGGCCATGGCCTCGTTTTCGGCGAGGATCTCTCCCAATTGCTCGAATTGTTGGATCTGGACGTCTCGACCGCCGGGTTTCAGTGGCCACGGACTGTGCACGTTGACCACACGTAGTTGGCCCGCTGGAGTGTCGACGGCAACCGCCAGTGCTCCAACGATGTCGAACGCCTGCCCGTCGTCTTCGAGCAGTACGTCCCAGCGGCTAAAGATCGCCTGCCAGCCCCGTTGCACCCGATGCGGATAGTTTGCGAGACCCGACCCCAAGCTCTCGACGAACTCGGCGTCGGCCTCTTGCAGGACGACGATGTCGGCATTCACCGATTCGATTTGTGCTACGAGCGCGTCTTGGTCACCTCGACTGACCTGCACATTGTGTGAGTAGAGCACGATGCCGTTGTCGACACCGTCCAACGGCACAGAGCACCCAGTGCGGGGCAAGACTGTTCCGGGCATGGCGACAGCTACGGCCACGACGCTCGCGACCCCGACACATCCGACCAACGTTCGGCTGTGGAGCGCTGCTGCGACAAGAACCGACAGCAGGAAGATCCACGGAGCAACGGGAACCAACCCGAGAAAGAGCCGTTGGTCGACTTCCACAAATCGGAGGGCCGTAAGCCCAGCGGAGACTACAGCGAAGGCGAGCGAGACTCCGAACATGATCTGCTTCACGAACTGCAACGGTAGCTGCGCGCCTGATTGGAAACTGGTCATCGCTTCATGTCGGCCACAATTACCAATGATGTGGAGCATGAGATTCCCCACTGTGTTGCGCCAAATTCGGGTCGTTGACACGAGTGAATGACTGGCCGATTGCCCATTGAGCGAGGTTGATAACCAATAGGGTGAACGTGTGAATTCTCCGGATCAAGACCCCCTCGCGCACCGTTACGACGCTGCGCTCGCCGACTCGATCGAAACCCGTTGGCAGTCGCAGTGGAAGGACCAAGGCACCTACCACACACCGAATCCTTCTGGCTCACTCACCGAGGGCCCCCTCAACGGTCCAGATGACCTTGCCCAGCGCCCGAAGTTGTTCATCATGGACATGTTTCCGTATCCGTCGGGTACCGGGCTGCACGTAGGCCACCCGCTCGGCTACATCAGCACCGATGTGTATGCCCGGTTCAAGCGCATGACCGGATTTAATGTGTTGCACACGATGGGATACGACGCATTTGGTCTTCCTGCCGAAGAACATGCACGCGCGACCGGTGAACACCCTCGGGTAAACACCGAAGCCAACATCTCGAACATGGCGCGCCAGCTCGCCCGGCTCGGCCTTGGACATGACGATCGGCGCGCAATCGCCACCACCGATGTCGAGTATTACCGCTGGACCCAATGGATCTTCAACCAGATCTTCAACGCATGGTTCGACGACGACGCCGGCAAGGCGCGCCCGATCGCCGAGCTTGAGGCAGCGTTTGAGAACGGATCACGGTCCCCCGCTGATGGCCGAGTGTGGAACGAGATGTCACCGGGCGACCAGCGAGCGCTCATCAACGACTTCCGGCTCGCGTATGTCTCGGAAGCTCCGGTGAACTGGTGCCCAGGGCTCGGTACGGTGCTTGCAAACGAAGAGGTCACCGCCGATGGCCGAAGCGATCGGGGCAACTATCCGGTGTTTCGCCGTCCGCTCAAGCAGTGGATGATGCGTATTACTGCCTACACCGATCGCCTGCTCGACGACCTCGAGCTGCTCGACTGGACCGACAGCATTAAGACCATGCAGCGAAATTGGATCGGCAGATCCGAAGGCGCCCATGTCGACTTTCGCGTTCCGACCGCTATGGCCGCGGACGGCGAGGTCGCCACGATTGGGGTGTTTACGACGCGCCCCGACACCCTGTTCGGAGCGACCTACATGGTGCTTGCTCCCGAACACGAACTCGTCGACGCGCTCACCGCCGATGCGTGGCCCGCTGGCACCAAAGACCCGTGGACCAATGGGGTGGCAACACCGGCCGATGCGGTTGCTGCGTACCGGCTCCGCACCTCGCAAATGAGCGATCTCGATCGCCAAGAGAACAAAGACAAAACCGGTGTCTTTACCGGCAGCTACGCCGTGAACCCAGTGAACGATCAGTCGATCCCGGTCTTCATTGCCGATTACGTGCTGATGGGTTACGGAACGGGCGCGATCATGGCCGTTCCTGCTCAAGACGAGCGAGACTTCGAGTTCGCTACCGAATTCGACCTCGACATCATCG
>CALKGG010000055.1 GCA_938084885.1 uncultured Acidimicrobiales bacterium | reverse complement strand
ATGTGTCGCAATATCACCACGCTTCGCGGACTCGAACCGTCCGCAACAAACGAAGAGATCGAAGCCGCCGCGCGGCAATACATCCGCAAGGTCACCGGTGTGCAGAAGACATCCGCTGCCACCGAAGATGCATTCGAACGGGCGGTGGCGATCGTTACCGAAGCGACCGAACGTGCCCTCGTCGAGCTACCGCCGCGCAAAGTTCCGCCAAAAACGGTGCCGCCTCTCCGCCGCCTCGCACAACCCCGCTGAGTTCGTTGAATGAACGAAACCCCCCACATCGGGACGCTCAATGAAGGCTCGCTTCACGCTGCACTCAAAGACCTCTACGCCGAACCCGGCGACCGCTTCGAAGTGCCCCTCGACCGATTCGTCATCGACATCAGTCGGCCAGACCTACTTATCGAAATCCAAACCGGCTCGTTCGCGGCCATGGGCAAGAAGCTCGACCACCTGCTCTCTGAACACAAGATGCTCCTCGTCCATCCGATCGCCGTCGAGACCTATTTGCAACGCCCCGACAAAGCCCCGCGGAAATCGCCGAAGAAGTCATCGATCTACGGCCTGTTCGATCAGCTTGTCAGCATCCCGACACTCCTCGACCACCCGAACCTCACCCTCGACGTCGCCCTCGTCTCGGTAACCAAAGTCCAAGTGCACGACCCGAAAGCACGTCGAGGCCGAGGCGGCTACCGGACGGTCGATCGGGTCCTGCGCGACGTGCAGTCGACGCATCGGTTCGAAACCGCAGAAGATCTGCTACGGCTTCTACCGAGCGAGCTACCCCCGACATTCACCACTGCCGACATGTCGGCTGCGGGAACCTTCGACCGCGACATTGCCCGCCAGATCGCTTACTGCTTTCGAGCGCTGGGCTTCTTCGACGAGATCGGTCGAACCAAGGCGGGCTACAACTATCGGCTATCGGCCTAGGCAGCGACCCATATGACCCCGAACTTCGAAACGATCACTCACACGACAGCAGCGTTCGGCGACATCGAACTCAATGTCGCCATTGCTGGTGAGTGCGACGCTCCGCTCATCGTGTGCGTGCATGGCTGGCCGGAGATTTGGCACTCGTGGCGCCATCAAATGCAGCACTTCAGCGCACAGGGTTACCGGGTGGCTGCGATGGATGTTCGCGGCTACGGGGCCAGCTCGCGTCCGAATGAGATCGCCGCCTATCGGCTGAGCGAACTCGCCGCAGACACCGCAGCGGTCATCGCGGCGCTCAGCCCTGACGCCCCTGCAATCCTCTTCGGCCACGATTGGGGCGCGCCAATCGTGTGGAACACGGCCCGACTACACCCCCAACGTGTTCGAGCTGTCGCCGGGATGAGCGTCCCATATATTCCCGCCAGCATCGGGAATCCAATGGACCTATGGAATGCCATCTACCCCGATACGTACTTCTACATGAAGTACTTCCAAACAGTCGGTGCCCCAGAAGCAGAGTTCGCAGCCGACATGACCGCTGCCATGCGCAAGACCTACTACTGCATCTCCGCCGACGCCCCGCTGGACGCGTGGATGAACAAATCTGTCGACTCCACCTTTCTCGACGGGCTCGTCGAACCAGACCCGACACCCGAATGGATGTCGCACGACGCCCTCGCCCCGACGATCGACGCTCACAGTTCCGGATCGATGCATGGAGCATTCCACCGCTACCGAGCCCAATACCTCGACGGAGACGACATCGAAGGTGTGGGCGAACCTGTGCTTGGCCAACCCACATGCTTCATCGCCGGAGCATCGGACATGGTGCGATCGTTCGTGCCCGGTGTCGACGCCTTTGCCAACCCCGGCAAGTATTTGGGCGACTATCGGGGGACGACGCTTATCGACGGCGCCGGCCATTGGGTCCAACAAGAAAAGCCCGAGGATACCAACGCCGCCCTCGACGCATTTCTCAGCACCCTCTGAGTTTCGGGCCCGCTAGGACTCGCTCGCTCTCAGGCGATCCATCGCGTCGCGAACCGTCGCGTAATGATGTTCGTCGACCTCGACCAACGTCGTCAGACACGCCGCGTCGAGCTCGGCCTGAATCTCGGGTGTGCTCGTTGCATCGAGGAGCAAACGACGAACGTTGCCGATCTGCTCTGCGCTCATCGTCGATCGCGCGACCAACGGTTGCACTGGCCACGGGCCCAGCCGTTCGATGATCGTGAGCTCGCGAATGCGCTCGTCGGCGCGGGCCCGAGCGGTCCTTACCACCGAGTCCACCAACGCCACATCGATCTCGCCGGCGAGCAGCTGGTCGAGCGAATTGTGGTGGCCGCCGGTCATCACGCGAGTCACAAAATGTGCTGGAAGGTCACGATCTTCTAACGCGAACGTGAGCGAATAGTTTCCGCTGAGACTGACCTCATCGTTGCATCCAATTGTCCGCCCCTCGAGGTCTTCGAATGAGGTGATGCCAGATTCCGGAAGCGTCACGAGATCGCCGAAGTACACGGGACGACCATGTGCGTCGGGGTCGTCGGGAACCCAGGCAACGCCGGTCAGTTCGATCGTTGGTTCGGCTCCTCGCGTGCCCAACTCGACAAACGACGTCGAGCAAATCCAGCCGAGGTCTGCGTCGCCGGTGATGAAAGGATCGACACCGGGCGCGGGCCCGGAACGTGTCTCGTCAAAGTCGACCTCAGCGCCGACGATCCCCGCAAACGACCGGAACAACGAATGGGGGAAGCCCGGAGACATGTAAGAGATCAGGCGCACGAAATCAACCGTAGCGCGGTCATGTAGACCTTTGCGCACAGCCAACGTGGCTGGTGCGAGCTACTTGCCCCAGCGTTGCTCTGCAGATCGCGAGAAATGGGCGGCGAGGAAATCTGTCATCTCCTCGGGGCGCAGCGGCTTCGACAGGTGGTAACCCTGGGCGTGAGTCCAACCCTTCGAACGCAGCCATTCGAGCTGCACGTCGTTCTCTACTCCCTGGACAATCGTCCCAATTCCGAGGGATCGGGTGATGTGTTGAATCGAATCGAGCAACGGTTCGTTCAGTCCGACCTCGATGCGATCCGTGATCGATCGTGCGATCTTGGCGCAATGCAGCGGCATGTGGGCCAGGTCGCTCAATGTGGATTCGCCCACACCAAACTCGTCGATCGCCACTCGAACGCCGGCGCTCTGCAGGCGCGTCAGGTCGGCGACCATCTTGTCGCGATCGTCACCCGGCCCGAAGTCGGACACTTCGAGGGTCAGGTTCTGGGGGTCGACCCCATGTTTTTGCAGCGTTGTCAGCACATCGTCGACGAGGCCGTCGCTTGTGAACTGACGACGTGAGACGTTGACGAAGAGCGGAATGGCGTGAGCGACCTTGTCTTGGGTTCGCCAAGTGGTGTGCTGGCGACAGGCGTCATCGAGCACTTGACGCCCAACCGGGATGATGAGGCCTGAGTGTTCGAGGAACGGAATGAACTCGGCGGCCGGTCGGGTGCTTTCGCCTCCCGCTGGCTGCCAGCGCAGCAGCGCCTCGACGCCCGCTATGGCGCCGGTTTCGATCTCGATAATTGGTTGCCAGGCGAGGCTGAACTCGTGCTCAGCGGCGGCCCGTCGCACGAGCATCTGTCGCCAAAGTTCTTCATCGGCAAGCTGCTGTTGGGCAGGGTCGAAGACGACCGCTTGATTTCGCCCGCCATCTTTGGCCTTGCGCAACGCAATCTCAGCATCTTGGAGAACCTGGACCGAACTTGTCTGGCCAATGAGCGGCGCAATACCAATGCTCACCCCGCCATAGATTTCGGTGCCGTCGACGACGATGGGTTGGCGCCACCGCTGCAAGATCTGTTCGGTTACGACGTCGAGCTGGCTCTTCTCGTTCGTTGGGAGCATGACGACAAACTCGTCGCCCCCGACCCGGAACAGTCGTGACCCAAAGACGGTGATCAGCCGTTTCGCTGCTTTCTGTAGCAGGCGATCGCCGACGTCTCGTCCGAGTGAATTGTTGACGACGCGAAAATCGTCGAGGCCGATCAGGAGCATTGCCATTGGCTCAGGCAATGCCAGGACCTCGGTCAGGTGCGTGTGGAGGGCATCGAGGCTGCTCGCACCGGTGAGCTGATCGACGTCGCCTCCCGAGACAACGGTGCCGCTCGTTGCTGCGACGGTTTGTTGAGGGGTAAGCACTCCAACGAGTCCTACCATCTCGCCAGATTCAAGCAGCGGCATCCGAACGCTCTGAATCGATTCGCCGGCGTCGTTTGTGAAACTCGACGTGCAGTTCTCGCCAGTGTCTTTGACATGGAGCGCGTTGGACACACTCATTGCGGCGACCACTGGATCGAGGATGTCGTGGACGGTTTTTCCGAGGACCTCGCGGACATCGCTATAGCCATGAGCTGCAAGCCATGGCCCGTTCGCGCGAACGATTCGTCCATCCAGGTCGGTGACCCAGATTTGGGAACCGATCGCCGCGGTCAAACGGTCGGTCGTTTCTCTGAGCGAGAGCGCGCGATGGATGCGATCGACAGAGACAGTTGTCGTGGTGGGCAACTCTGTGTGATCTACCAAGTCATCCATATGGAGAACCTCGGCATTTCGAGAGATGTCTTGAGACAATTAGCCTATTGGCGCTTCGTCACGTGAGGTCTTTGACCAAATCGGGTCAACTCACAAGGAAGGGCTCAATTAGTTGCACAATTCCGACAGATACGACGATGCTCAAGGCAATGACGACGATGCCAAAGACAATGGCTTTCCAACCAAGACCGAACGTCCTCGCCGAGGTCGACCGGTCGTCATGTAGGTACTGCATGTTTTTCCAACTCCAAATAGGTGCTAATTCGCACCCGCCCCGATGCCGTCGCTGAACAAAGTCGAGCGGCTCACATCGATAGTTGTGACGTACGAGGGCGGCGCGATGTCGCGGAAGTTTCTTTGGCCCCTCACTTTTGGGGCGAACACTTCCACCCGATGCACGGACGGCTAACCCAGGGCGATGAGCACCGTGGCCAAAAGAGCCAAACATAGACCCGTCAGCTGAAGCCTCGACATTCGCTCATCGAGCACGACCCGCGCCAAGATCACCGTCGATATTGGGTAGAGGCTGGCCAACACGGCAACCACCGATAAATCGCCAAGCGTGGTCGCGAACAAAAAGAGGACGTTCGAGCCGGTATCGAAGAGGCCCGTCAGGACGATCAGGCCAGCAGCAGGTCGCACGTCGGCAACCTCGACCTTTCGAACCCCCAACACCACGACCATGAGCGCAACGGTTGTAATAAGCCGAGCCCCGACGATTGGCCACGGGGCGGTGGTATCAGCGGTGAGATCCAACAAAATGAAGAGCGCCCCGAATCCAACGCCGGCCGCAAGCGACTCAACAATCGTATTGACCGTGACCGGCGCCGAACTCGGCCGGCTGGGCGACGACGTATTTGGTAGCGAACTGAGCGCGATGGCGATGAAGGCAATGGCGATGCCGAACCACGCCACCCCCGACAACGAGTCGCCGGACAGGATCCCCCACAGCGCCGGAAACGCTGCCGACGCAACAGCAGTAAGCGGCGCAACAACAGCCATTGGCCCGGTCGCGAGGCCCCGATAGAGGCCGACGACGCCAAGCCCTCCCAGGACACCACCGATCGCGCCGATGCCCAGATCCCGCCAGGCAAAATTGTCAGCGACGATCGGCGCAAGGATCACCACGGTGATGAGACCCACGAAGTGGGAAAACGCGACGACGTTCAGTACCGAAGTTCTCTTCGTCGAGAGGCCGCCGAAAAAGTCGCCGGCTCCGAAACAGAGGGCCGTGATCAAGCCAAGGAAGATCGCCACCGCCGGAGCGTACTTGCCCAGGTCACTACAACAATCTTCCGGCAAACGAACCGGGGTAAAACGGCCCCGGCGCTAGGACAGCGCTGGCAAGACGTCGAGACCGACGATGTACAACACCCCGAGTGCAATACTCAATACGCTGACAATCACTGCGATCGTGGCGTACACGGGGAAGCTGCGTTCGGCGCTAAGAAGGCCTGCACCCGCAACGACCGCGAGCACGGCGTTTGCGACGATCAAACCCGCGACCCACGCACCAAGAAGCGCAAGACCAAAGCCGACGCCGGCCGCAGCCGACGACGCAACGAAGATCGCTATCTGGGTGGGGCTTTCGATTCCAACCCCGTGAAGCATCCCAATGCCCGTCGCTGTTCGATGGCCATACGACGCGCCCGGCTGATCAGGAAGAGCGAGTTCGTGTTCGTGGGTGTGCGAATGGCTCGTGGCGTGCGAGTGGCCGTGGATTCTGTTGCGCAAGTCGCGCCAACCGCCCGACCCGCTATGCGCGACAACAGGAACCTCCGAGGTAACAGCGACAGGACTATCGTCATGGGCATGG
>CALKGG010000054.1 GCA_938084885.1 uncultured Acidimicrobiales bacterium | reverse complement strand
GCTGCAGTCGTCATCACGGCGGACGTTAACAACGATGGTTGGGTCGACACCTATGTTGGCAACGGCTTCGATGACTCGATTGCGCCGAACAACATCTTTATGAACAACGGTGGCAACGGCAACCATTGGTTGCAGATCGATCTCGATAACGCTGGCACTGATGTTCCTGGCGCTCAGGTGTTTGTCGGTACCGACATCTGGCAGGTTCGTGAATCCGGGCACCGCAACCACCGTGGTCAGGACATGAGCACGTTGCACTTTGGTCTTGGTTCGCAAGATGAGATCGCTCCGATCGAGATTCAGTGGCCGGACGGCACCTTTGAGACCTGCACGGTTTCTGGTGTGGATCAGCGGGTGACCATTACCCAAGGAAGCGCCGACTGTGTTGCCCAAACAGAGAGCGGCCTGGTTGCTGCGGTCGATGCTGCTCCGCAGATTCCAATGGCGCCGGTCGAGATGTGCGCTTCGCAGGTCGTGACGGTCAACATTGGCCTCGGTGACAGCCCAACCGAAGGTCCCGATGTGATCCTCGGTACCCCTGGTGACGATGTCATCGATGGCTTGGGTGGCAGCGACACGATCTGTGCTTTGGGCGGCGACGACGTCATCGACGGTGGCCGTGGCAACGACACGATCTTTGCTGGTGGCGGTGTCGACGATGTCGACGGTGGTCGCGGTAACGACACCATCAATGGTGGGAGCGGTGGCGACGAGCTCGATGGCGGCATCGGCGATGATGTCATTCATGGTGGCAACGGTGCCGACACCATTCGTGGTGGTGGTGGCGACGATGTCTTGAACGGCAACAAGAAGAACGACACCTTGTTTGGTCAAGGTGGTGCCGATCGCATCAACGGAAACAGCGGCAAGGCCGACGTGTTGATTGGTGGATCTGGAGTCGACCGGTTCAACGGTGGCAAGGGATCGGGCGATGATTGCTCGGCTTCGGCTGCGAGCGAGACCCGTGTGAACTGCGAGATCCTTTAGCCGAAACATTCTCCCCGTAATGGGGTGTGGAGTGAGAACAATGGGCACTGACCGCGTTGGCGGTCGGTGCCCATTGCGTTTTCGGGGGGATTGCGTTTTCGGGGGATTGCGTTTTGTTGAGATCACGCCTTGATGGGCTATTTGACCCAGATTTGCCGCGGGCAGTGACATTGTCGAAAACGTGTTCTACCCTCGGCGTTATGCGGCGGAAGGGAAGTTCTAGGATGGCGATGCGACGATCTGGGATATGGCGACCGGTTCTTGTGGCGGCTCTCGTGGGCGGGTCACTGGCGACGGCCTTTGCGACGGCAGGGCCTGCCGAAGCGCAAGGTTGGCAGGGGTTCTCGGTCTCTGAAGTGCCGTCGATCGTGATGAACGGTCGGGCTCCAGGGTGGACGCTTGCAATCACGAACGATCTGGGTGGTCCGGGTGTCGATGTGTGGAACAACAACCACGGCTCGTTGAGCGAAGCAATCATCGACATTGGTTCAACTGCGCGACTTTCGAATGCGATCGAGTATGGCTCGGAGATTCTCAATGGGCCGGACTCTCACGGTGCGGCGTTCTCTGACATCGATGGCGACGGCGACGACGATCTGTTCGAGGTCACGGGCCGCAATAACAACAATCGCTTGTTCAAAAACAACGGCGGTGTGCTGCGGGCAGTGAGCGATGGTGGCCTCGCCGACTTCTTTGGTCGCGGCCGCCAACCGCTCTTTGCCGATTTCGATGGCGATGGCGATATGGATGTGCTCATCACTAATCTCGATCTTCGTTCCGATCCAGTGCCGCAGAATGAGCGTCAACTCATCCCGAGCGAGGTCTACCTGAACAACGGCGATGGCACGTCGTGGACCAAGGCACCGGATCCGAACCAGATTCTCGATGATGGCCATGTGCGTATGGCTCAGCTCACCTCGACGGGGCCTGCAACTCCGGCGATTACGGTGACCCACGATGTGTTCACGCTCGCGAAGGATTCGATTGCGGTTGGTGACGGTGCAACCTTGCGGGCGCCGGCGACTCAAGCAGTCACTCGCACGAATACGTCGTTGCCTATTCGCGAGGTGCTCATTGGCGATTTCGACGGCGATCTCTATCCCGAGTTTGTAGTGTTCGCGGCGAGCGCGAACGCTGGTGATGGAACCGAGCCGGTCACTGCATACGAGGTGACTGCCGAGGGAGGTGCGGTGACTGTTTCGATTCCGCGCAGCGCCGATCTCGACAACTGTCGCTCTGGCACGTCGGGCGATTTCGATAACGACGGCGACCTCGACATCATTGCGGGGTGCACCCAAGTCCAAGAAGGTCAAGATCGCAATGTGGTGTTGCTCAATGATGGCAACGGCAACTTCCGTGATGCAGGCACTGCGGTGCTTGCGAGAACGAGGAGCAATACTGCAGCGGCGTTGGCGACTGCCGATATCGATGGCGATGGCTGGCTCGATGCAATCGTGGCGAACGGGTACGACTTCGATCTCGGCAAGGACGATATTTTGACGAACCGGGGCGGCACAGATGCGCACTGGCTGAGCATCGACCTGGTCAGTACCGCAAACCCTGATGCCATTGGTGCGCAGGTATTTGTTGGTGCGAACACGTGGCAGGTTCGTGAGAACGGGCACGCGTTCCACCGTTCGCAGGATTCTCGTACGTTGCATTTCGGGTTGGGCAATGCAACGGCTGTTGCGCCGATTCAGGTGCGGTGGCCCGACGGCTCGTTTGAGACGTGCAGCGTTGGCCGCGTCGACCAGAAGATCACGATCACGCAGGGCGGTAGCACCTGCGATCGTCAGACCCGCCAGGGCTTGTTGAGCGCTATTGGTTCTGCGCCGGTCGTGTCGGGGCAGGCTCCGCCGCCAGCGGCACGGTGCGGTTCGCGTACGGTCACGGTAAATATGGCGGCGGGCGAGCGGCCAACATCGGGTAACGATGTGATTCTTGGTACGCCACGTAACGATGTCATCAACGGTCTCGGTGGGAACGACACGATTTGTGGTCTCGGTGGAAACGACACGATACGTGGTGGTTCTGGTGCTGACGTGCTCATTGGTGGATCTGGTGCCGATCGCCTCGAGGGCAATATCGGTGCGGACATCTTGTATGGCGGCAACGGGAAGGACACGCTCGTTGGTGGTGCCGGTAACGATGTGCTCAACGGCGGCAAGAAGAACGACACGTTGTTTGGACAGGCGGGCAACGATCGCCTGAACGGAAACAGCGGTAAGGGCGATGTGCTCAATGGTGGTGCGGGAGTCGACCGGTTTAATGGTGGGAAGGGCAGCAATGATGCCTGTTCACGGTCGGGAACGAACGAGGTTCGCATTGGGTGTGAGCGCGCACCGTCGTGAGCCTTAGGGCTGGCTGATATCGACCGACACAGCAATTGCGTCATTGGTGAATCCAGTGTCGTCGAGTGTGGCGAGAAATGCGGCGACGTTCGGGTCGTCGACGCGTTCGATGTAGTTGATGTATTCGTCTTGGTGATGTCCCGCTCCGGTAATTCCGCCTTCGAAGTCGGCGAGTAGGCCGTTGGGTGCGGTCGTGATGACCTCTTCTCCGAGCAGGTTGAGCTCGGGGATCTTGTTGACTCTGAACCTGTTGAGTGGTTGGGTCGTAGCGTTGATGCCTCGTTCGACTGCTTCGTAGGTCGTGCGGTCGGTGGCACGTCCGCCGTTTCGGGCGAGTCGTTCGCCGAGGAGCACCATGTCGAAGATGTTGCCGATGGCGAGGGCGCTCGTGTGTTCGGGAAGGTGTTCGAGTTGGGGTTGGCTGTCGTATCCGGCTGATATTGCGTGGGTGACGTTGAGGAGCTCGCCGTTGAAGTAGCTGTCCGATGTCAGGTCGAATGCGGTGTCGCCGCCGAAGCTATGCCCGACGATGGTGGTTGGTGTGCCGGGGGTGATGATTCCGGTCTCGATCATTGTTTCGGTCCATTCGATGACGCGCCGGGCGTAGCCGTTGTCTTCGACGCCGGTGCTCGTGGCCGATGCAATGGCGTGTTGGTCGAGGTCGCGCAGTGTTGCTGTTTCTGGGTCGAGTCCACGTTGGGGGTCTGAGAGGTCGATGACGCCGGGCAGGACAATGGTGAGGTTGCCGTTGTGGTGGAAGAACACTTCGAACTCGTCTTGCAGTATCTGGTCGGGGTTGCTCGTGTCGTCGAGTGCTCGGGTGAGCAGTTGGCGTCCTCGATTGGTGGGCGTGTCGGCGTCGATGCGGAGTGGTTCGCCAATGCGGGGGTCGAGCAGGTTCGAGTCGAGGTCGCCGGTTGTTCCGCTCGTGGTAAATGGGGAGCCGATGTGGGCGAGTGTTTCGTGGAGTTGGGTGATGCGGTCGTGTTGTTGGGCAGTGAAGGGGCGGGGGCTGGTGAGTAGTGCGTCGAGTTCGCGGCGCAGCAGGGCTTCGTCGTAGGTCCATCCGTTGTGTAGTGCGTTGCGGGCGAGGTTTCGCTCGACGAGGCGGCCAGTGGTCGTCGACAGGAGAAAGGCCACTCGGGCGTCGGCGGCCCGAATGTGGGTCATGCGTGCATTGAGGTCGCCATGGTCGGCGTCGAGCTCGGTGATGACGTGTTCGAGGTGTACGAGCGGGGAGTGGTCTATGGATAGGAGGGTGCGGGCTTCATCGATGAGCGGGGTGAGCGCTCGCTGTGCGTCGTCGATGGTCGCGGCGGTAGTGGCGTAGGCCTCGAGGAGCCGGGCTTGCATCGCGGTGTTAAAAACGATCCTGGTATTAAAAACAATCGACATATATTGAAAGGTACGGGTACACACGGTGATGATCCAAATCGACGGCAATGTGTGCAGCAGCGATCGACAACTAGATTTCGAGTGAGCACACCGGGGCAAAATTGGTTGACATTCCCAAACGACCCACCGCGGCTTTGGACCAGGAGTGAAAGAAGGCAGCCCTACAGCAACTAGCCAATGCAGGGTCGGTAAGAATGTCAGCCAAATCCTGACGCAGAACCTGTGCGCCCTGAGCTATGGCCTGAAGAAGGACTTGTGTGTCAGGGGGCACAGGTGGGAGAATGTGAGTCAAGCCGTTGAAGGGCGTTATGGCACGCATAGGTCGATCTCTAGATTGGGAAGTCATCGACGAGTTCCAAGAGGACGCTCATTCGATTGGGTCACTCCACGGCTCAGCGCGCGGACAACGCAATATTGTGGGTCGGCTCGCCGCCATGGCGAGGCTCGCTCCCCTGAAAGGGGGCCGTCTTCTAGACATCGGCTGCGGTACAGGCGAATACACCACCGAGATGGCCCGGCATTTCGACGCTGTGGACGCAATCGATATTGAGCCAGAACGGCTTGAATTATTCGCTGAGCGTGCCCGCGCAAATACGACAGTTACAGCAATGTCCGGCAACAACCTCAAATTTGACGATGAATCGTTCGATCTAGTCTCGATGATCGAAGTCCTCGAACATCTGTCTGACCCTGTCGCCACGATGAAGGAAATTCGGCGCGTACTCAAGCCAGGTGCATATCTACTGCTGACCACGCCAAACAGGTATTGGCCAATCGAGCAACACGGAGTCCTTGTGGGTGGAAGCCGGTTCCCTGGAACTTTCGCACCTGGTCTTGTTTGGATCAAACCGCTTCATCGTCGTTTGAGCGACGCCGACGCGTTTTCAAAACGGGACCTCGCTGCGTTGGCTAGCCGTGCGGAGCTGCAGTTGGTCGATGTGACGTATATGATGCCACCCCTCGACTCTCTGGGTGAGGGAAGCCGTGTGCACGAAGCCTTGGACAAGCTTGAAACCAGCGTCCTGTCGATGTTCGGGCAAACAATCGTTGGTGCCTTCCAACGACCTGTTTGTTGACTTGACACCGAAGCGGTCCTCGCTCTCAGCTCGATGGTGACGGGCAGCTGCGGCGGGCCGATCTACCTCGACATCTCCTTCCCGCAACGCCAGGTACTGGTCGACCACCGACGTCTACGCAAAGCGATCCACAGTCCCATGTCGGCACTGCTGGCTAAAGGCTCGAGGGCAAGATGCCGACTACGACTTCATGGCGGCGCATCGACTGACTTGTGACTTTGGCGGTACTGGTTCTACTGGCGGCATGTGGAGGCACGCAGCCCGCGGAACTATCGCAAGCTGACAACCCAGCGCTGGATTCCCCTTCGCAATCAGAGGAACCGTCCGCCCCATTGGACCCTAACCCTCCCCTAGATGACTCGGCATTGAACCGACCGACTCCCACTACGCCGATCTCGAAGAAGTTGGTGTTGCCTGTGGCCTACCGAACGGAACGCTCGGAATTCGCTAGTAGACCAGCATCACCGTCAACGGGTATGGCGTGCATCACATCACGATCCACACTCGGCAGTCACGTTGACGTATCGGGA
>CALKGG010000053.1 GCA_938084885.1 uncultured Acidimicrobiales bacterium | reverse complement strand
ATCTGGTCCAACAACCCGCTCGAACGCTTGAACAAAGAGATCAAACGACGCACCAACGTCGTTGGCATATTCCCCAACGACAACGCAGCCCTACGCCTCATCGGAGCGATCCTCGGCGACCAACACGAAGAATGGGTCATCACCCGCCGCTACATGTCAGACAAATCCATGACTGACCTCGCCGACATGTGCAACACTAACCACCAGCCCCAACTCGAGGGCTAAACACACCAAGCATCACACCCCAGAACCCCACCACTCCACGGGACACGACCGTTGAGGTCAAGAAAAACGGCGCATCACCAGCGATGTCTTGGCGACAGGCAATTCAGCAAGAGGAATTGATCGCTAGTCCTTGCTAATGCGGTTCGTCGCGCCGTCTTCGTTCGACATTTTCGCAACTTGGTTGGAAGAAACCGGCCGATGCGACTTCGTCGAGTTGCGAAATCACTGCTTTCTAGGCTCCCGACTTCGCATGTCTACGGAAGACCGACACATGACGATCTACGATGCGACTCCGTACCTCGATGGCAACTTTGCGCCGGTCGCAGACGAGGTCACGGCTACAAACCTCGTCGTGACGGGTTCGATCCCAGCCGAACTCGTTGGCCGTTTCGTCCGCAATGGTCCGAACCCGCGCGCAATTCCCGATGTCGACAAGCACCACTGGTTCCTTGGCGAAGGCATGGTGCACGGCATCCGTTTGGGCGGAGGTAAGGCGCAGTGGTACCGGAACCGCTACGTGGCTCCACAAGAGTCCGGGGCCTTCGGGCCGAACACACACGTTATTGGGCACGCTGGCAAGACCTTGGCGATCGTCGAAGGCGGGCCGTTGCCAGTCGAGCTTGACGACGAGCTGAACTTCGTCGGCACGACCACCTTGGGCGGCCTCCCGTCGGGCTTCAGCGCCCACCCCAAGCTCGACCCGATCACCGGCGAGCTTCACGCGGCGGCCTACCACTGGCCCGACCAGGTCGACAAGATTCACTACGTCGTCGTTGATGCCGAGGGCACCGTGTCAAAGTCGATCGCGATCCCGGCGCCAAAGATGCCGATGATCCACGACATGGCGCTGACCCAAAACTACGCGGCGATCTTCGATCTGCCAGTTGCGGTGAACTTCGACATGGCAATGGACGGCTACACGTTTCCAATGGCCTGGGACCGAGAGTACGAGTCTCGAGTCGGGTTGATCCCTCGAACAGCATCGACGAGCGACGAGATCATCTGGTGCGAGGTAGATCCGATCTGGGTGTATCACCCAATGAACAGCTACGACCGCGAAGACGGTGCAGTCGTTATCGATGTGTGCGAATACGACTCCATGTTCGACTCGGATCGTAACGGACCGCTGCGAGATGCTCCCCCTCGGTTGTCGCGCTGGATCGTTGACCCGTCGACGCAGAAGGTGACGCGAGAGACAATCGACGACAGAACCCAAGAGTTTCCGCGGGTCAACGATGCTGTGGCCACACTCCCCTACCGCTACGGCTACACGTCCGGCGGCGACCTCGACACCCATGACTGGTTCGCCTCCACGGTGAAGCACGACATGGATGCGCAGACACGAACCGTCCGTGAGCACGGGGATGGACGCGAACCCGGTGAACCGGTTTTTGTGGCACGAGAAGGCGCAACCGCCGAAGACGACGGGTGGTTGATGATGTACGTGTATGACCGGGGCCGCGACTCGACCGACTTCGTCATCCTCGATGCAACCGACATCACCGGTGATGAAGTCGCCCGCATCGAGCTCCCACAACGAGTCCCCAACGGCTTCCACGGCAGCTGGATCCCCGACGAGTAATCCAGCGGTAGGCCCCGTCCGGCGACGACGTTAGCTCAGGCGGTCGGCGATCTTTTGGGCTTCTTCGTCGATTGCAGAGTTCAACAACGAGTTCAACGTAATCGCGACCGGCCGGGTGAAGAACTTCGTCGCTCTCGCACTCACGTCGACCATGATCGTCGTCGGAACCGACGACGGGTTCGGACTCCGAAGAACAACATCGATACTGATGTCGAGGCCCTTCTGCGACCCGCGGATCTGCATTGCGGGCTTCTTCGCCGTAACCTCGGCCGTGCCATTGACCCGACCCAACGCCGTATCGAACTTGAAGTCGAACCCGGTGAGGTTCCCTTTCGAATCGTGGGTGGCATTGCGAAGGTCTTCAATCTCCGCAACGCCCTCCCACGTCGAAAGCTCTTGAAGCAAGGGCCATGCGTCGTCGACAGAGACGTGCGCGTCTAGTGATGTCTTTGCCATACCGCACTCCAGATACTCATCAAGATGTTTACCGTGTACCCGCTACTTGCCCTGCCAGTTCGGCGCACGCTTCTCGGCAAACGCCGTCGCTCCCTCGACACCGTCCTCGGACGCAAAGACCGTGTCGTACCAGTTCTCTCCCTGATATGCCCAGAACTCGGCCTCGGTGCGGCCCTGCATCTCGCGAATCATGTCTTTGCTTGCCATAAGTGCAAGCGGAGCGTTCTTTGCAATTTGCTCGGCGAGCTCAACGGCAGCATTGAGCGCCTCACCCTTCGGCGTGATTTCGACCACGAAACCATACCCGTGTGCTTCTTCAGCGGTGATTGGCTTCGCGGTAAGCGCCATCTTCATCGCCACAGCGTAGGGAACCACGCGAGGCAGACGCAGCAAGCCGCCGGCTCCAGCAAACAGGCCAACGCCAGCTTCGGGGATACCGAACTTGGCTCCTTCAGCGGACACGATCAAATCACACGCCAAGGCAAGCTCACAGCCCCCAGCGAGCGCAAAGCCCTCGACGGCTGCGATCATTGGCTTCTTTGGTAACTGCTCGGTGATGCCACCGAAACCACGGCCGGGGATGCTCGGGAAGTTTCCTTGCACGAACGCCTTCAGGTCCATACCAGCACAGAACCCTCGCCCATTGCCGGTGAGAACACCAACGGAAAGATCCGGGTTGTTGTCGAGCTCGTCGACCGCCGCCGCCAACGCCTGCGCAAGCTCTTGGTTCACTGCATTCATTGCCTGGGGCCGGTTCAACGTGATCACAAGGACCCGCCCTCGAACCTCGGTCAGGACTTCTGGTTCTGCAACTTCATCAGACATATCGGTTCCTACTTTGGTGGGAGGCGAACGCCAGCGTCGATACGCACGGTCTCGCCATTCATGTAACTGTTGGTTAGCAGCTCGCTTACGAGCGTGGCGAGTTCATCAGCGAAACCAAGACGCTTCGGGAACAGGGCGCTTTGCCCGAGGGTGTCCTTGAGTTCCTGAGGATCGCGGCCACCGGCGACCATCTTGTCGTAGATCGGCGTATCAAAGAGGCCCGGAGCAACCGTGTTTACCCGAACACCAATCGCGCTGAGGTCGCGTGCGATCGGCAAGGTCATTCCTGCAATGCCAGCCTTCGTTGCCGAGTATGCGGCCTGGCCGATCTGGCCGTCGAATGCCGCAACCGACGCAAAGTTCACGATCGAACCTCGTTCACCGTCGGTTAGCGCTTCGGTCTTGCTCATTGCGGAGGCGGCAAGACGGGTCGAGTTGAACGTGCCGATCAAGTTGATCCGAACGACCTTTTCGAACTCTGCGAGGTCGAACGGATCGCCGTTGCGATTAACAGTGCGCATGGCGTGGCCAACACCGGCGGCGTTGACCGCTGCCCGGAGAGGGCCCATCTCGCCGGCCGTTTCGATCGCTATCTGCATCTGCTCGGGGTCGGCGACGTCGGCTTTGACGAACATTCCACCGAGTGCGGTTGCCTGAGTGTTTCCTTCTTCTTCGTTGAGGTCAGCGATGAGCACCTTCGCTCCGCCCGCAGCCAAATTTTGCGCGCAGGCAAGGCCGAGACCGGAGGCTCCTCCAGTTACGAGTGCCGATGCGCCATTGAGATCCAACATGTACCAAACCTTTCGTGCTGGCCAGCTCTCTGGCCGTGCGAGTGATCATAGGTCCTAGCCTTGCGGGATGCGTTTGCGGATCACCGAGCTCGATAGGGAAATTGCCAAACTGGCTATCCCCGCACTCGGTGCGCTCATCGCCGAACCAATCTATGTACTGGCCGATACCGCGGTTGTCGGCAACTTCCTTGGCACGAATGCCCTCGCTGGGTTGAGTGTTGCGAGCCAAACGCTGTTGACCTTTCACGCCGTCATGGTGTTCCTCGCCTACGGCACCACGGCTGCGGTGTCTCGGCTGCTCGGTGCAAACCAGCAGACCAAAGCAGCGCACCAAGCCGTCCAAGGCCTCTGGCTCGCGGCGGGCATGGGTGTGGTGCTCGCCCTCGTTGCTTGGGTGTTTGCCGATCCAATTCTCTCGTTGATTGGAGAAACCGACGATGGCAATGCCGAAGCGGTCCTTGGTCAGGCGCGGACCTACTTCGTTGTCAGCCTGTGGGGTCTCCCGGCCTCACTGCTGGTGCTGAGCGGTGTCGGCTATCTGCGCGGGCTGCAGGACACGACCAAGCCGCTTGTGGTCGCTCTGGTGACCGCAGTGTTCAACTTGGCCCTCGAACTGATTCTGATCATCGGCTTCGGTTTTGAAATTGGCGCGTCGGCGTTGGCTACGGTCGTGGCTCAGTGGATCGGTGCAGCGGCGTATCTGTGGTGGATCGGCCGCGATGTGACGTCGCACAACGTACGGTTGGCACCCGACGTGTCGGAGATCTTTCGGTTGCTCCGAGTCGGTGGAGCCCTGTTTGTCCGAACGGTGTCGCTACGGGGCAGCTTCACCGTGACGGTTGCAGCGGCGAGTCGGATCAGCACGGAGGCATTGGCGGCGCACGAGATCGCGTTTCAATTCTTTATCCTGACCGCACTCGCGCTCGATTCGGTGGCCATTGCGGGCCAAGCAATGATGGGACGGTTCCTGGGTGCTGGTGATGAGGTCGGCGCTCGCGCGGCCGGTCAACGAGTGTTGGGCTGGGGTGTTGCTGTGGGCCTCGTTGCACTCGTGATCTTCGGTGCCGGCGCGCCGTTCTTGCCCGACCTCTTCACCAACGACGAGATGGTGGCGTCGCTCGCCGTTATTGCAATGATTCACCTTGCGCTTATGCAGCCCATCAACGGCGTGGTGTTCGCTCTCGACGGCATCCTTATCGGCGCCGGGGACCAGACGTTCCTTGCGTGGGCCATGGCTGGTGCGGCCATCATCTTTATCCCGCTCGCCATTGCCGTGCCCGCACTGGGGCTTGGCCTCGGCTGGCTCTGGGGCAGCATCTGGGTCCTCATGACCGTCCGCGCCCTCAGCCTCATCTGGCGCTTCCGCACCGACGACTGGCTCGTCCTCGGCGCCTAGAATTGTTACGAAACGTAACGGCCCTGAACCCCTTTTGTAGAAAGGGGTCTGACCCCGGGGTTTGTTGGTGTGGCGGCAGCTTGCTAGCTGGCCAGTTCGATTGCAGCGGTGGCTTCACGCAAGCGCATCTCACCCATGTTTACGATGCGCCACCATTGCTCGCCGTTCGTTGACTTGATACGGACTCTACTACCCGGGCGCATGCCCGGTAACGCCGTCAACCAGACACGTCGGATCTCGCCGTCGCGGGCGATGTTCGTCTTCACTTCCAACTCGGAATATGACATAGCCCGGCACCGTAGGCGCAGCACCGAAACGGGTGTTAATCCATTTCCGAGGTTCTCGTAGCACCAATCGGGGTCGTACCCCAACGCGCCGAAAGGGGTACGACCGCGTTAGCGGCACGAAAGTGGAGGGTGACAGTTTGTCACACTCCGGGGGTCAACTCCTGCGACTGTTGAGGATCTGGGCAATGACCTTGCCGTCGGCTTGGCCTTTGGTGGCCTTCATGATCTGCCCGGTGAAGAAGCCAGCCATCTTCTTCGCGTCGCCTTCGTCGCCCTCACAGAAGCGGGTCCACTCATCGGGATGACTCGAAATCAGATCATCGACCATCCCGTCGAGTTCGCTCGTGTCCATTGCTTCGAAACCCTTGGCCGCAGCAATGTCGGCCGCTGTCCCACCGGACTCAACCATCTGGGCAAGAACCGTCTTGGTCTGGGTCGATGTCAGATCGCCAGCGGTTTCCATCTGCACAAGCCCAGCAAACAACTCAGGAGTCAGTTCGCCGAGACCACCGGCAAGGTTGTTATTTATGTGCACCACAACGCGAGCACCATCAGCACCCGCAGCGATCGTGTCGAGTGCGAATTGTGAATGTCCACGCTCGACGATCAAACCCGCGTCGGGAGCCGAAATCCCCGCAGCCTCAGCAAGGGCACTGCGTTGCGCACCGGGAAGCTCGGGAAGTGACGCATCGATTGCTTCGAGCTCTTCAACAGAAGGCACGAGAGGCGTCAGGTCGGGCTCGGGGAAATAGCGGTAGTCCTCTTCGTTCTCCTTGGAACGACCCGACCGCGTGCGGCCCGCCTCCTCATCCCAGTGGCGAGTCTCCTGAATCGGCCGATCGCCAGTGTCGTACAAGCTGATGTGGCGCTTTGCCTCATAGGCAATCGCCCGCCCCAGCGAACTGAGCGAGTTGATGTTCTTGACCTCACAGCGGGTGCGGAGCTCATCTGAGCCGCGCGGACGAACCGACACGTTGGCATCGACGCGCATCGATCCCTCTTCCATCTTTGCGTCAGACACGTCGAGTGCGAGCACGATGCCACGCAGCTCGGCCACATAGGCCTTTGCTTCTTCGGCAGTACGAATGTCAGGACAGCTCACAATCTCGAGCAGCGGGACTCCAGCACGGTTGTAGTCGATGAGCGAATACTGCGCAGAAGAGATACGACCGTCGCCACCGACATGGGTCGACTTGCCCGTGTCCTCCTCGATATGGGCACGCTCGATATTGATGCGCACACCTGCGGGAGTGTCGAGCCAGCCGTTCTCATTTGTTGGTTGGTCATATTGCGACGTCTGGAAGTCCTTCGGCATGTCCGGATAGAAGTAGTTCTTGCGGGCCATCACCGACGGCTTGACCTCGCAATTGAGTGCGCGGCCAAGACGCATTGCCGAGGTGACTGCGGCTGCGTTGATCACCGGAAGCGCCCCCGGAAGGCCAAGACACGTTGGACACACGTTGGTATTTGGTTCGGAACCAAAATGGTTTGCGCACCCACAGAACAGCTTCGTCTTCGTGGAAAGTTCGACGTGAACCTCGAGGCCCACAACAAGTTCCCACGCATCGGGAATCGACGGTTCGTGGACCTCGGGTCCGCGATCGACGGTGTAATACATCAGGCACCTGCCTCGTTCGTCGCGTTCGCTACTCGTTCGAGCTCGGCGGCCACCTGAAACATGACCACATCACCCATGAGCGGCGCGAGAATCTGCACGCCAATCGGCATGCCATCGTCACCGACGCCAAAGGGCACCGACATAGACGGCTGCCCCGACAGGTTGCTCGGAATCGTGCACACATCGTTGAGGTACATCGCCATTGGGTCGGCGGCCTTGTCGCCGAGCGCGAACGCGGTCGACGGCGATGCCGGCGAAAGGAGCACATCGAAATGCTCATAGGCAGCAGTAAATTCTTCGATGATCTTGGTTCGGATCTGCTGGGCCTTGCCATAGAACGCGTCGCGATAACCAGCCGACAGCGCATAGGTGCCGAGCATGATGCGCCGCTTTACTTCAGGGCCAAAGCCCCCAGTTCGAGATGCCGTATTCATCAGCGCAGTGTTGGCCCCGTCGACACGAAGTCCGTAGCGGACACCGTCGAACCGGGCGAGGTTCGACGAAGCTTCCGCCGGAGCCACCATGTAGTAGGCGGGCAATCCGTAAACCGACGACGGTATCGACACCTCGCCGACCGTTGCGCCACCAGCTTCGAGGGCAGTCGCTGCTGCCCGAAGGCGAGCAATCACGTCGGCGTCGATGCCTTCGATAACGTCGCCAGCCATCTCGGTGATGATGCCGACGCGCAAACCGTCGACACCGGCATCGAGCTTTGATGACACGGCCAGCGCTGGTTGGTTCGCTGAGGTCGAATCCAGGGGGTCGTGACCACCCATGACTTCAAACATCGTCGCCGAATCGGCAACGGTGGTGGTGAACGGCCCAATCTGATCGAGGCTGCTGCCGAAAGCGATCAGCCCGTAGCGAGAGACGGCACCGTAGGTGGGTTTCACACCAACAACGCCACAAAGCGACGCTGGCTGACGAATCGACCCACCGGTATCTGAGCCGAGCGAGACCGGAGCGAAGCCCGCAGCGACTGCAGCGGCCGAACCACCGCTCGACCCTCCAGGCACTTTGTCGAGATCCCATGGGTTGTGCGTTGGCCCAAAGGCCGAGTTCTCGGTGGACGAGCCCATAGCGAACTCATCGAGGTTCGTCTTGCCGACTACGATCGCTCCGGCGTTCGTGAGCCGCTCGACGACCGTCGCCGTGTACGGCGGCTCCCAGCCCTCGAGAATCTTCGATGAACACGTTGTGGCCACCCCGCGGGTGCACATGTTGTCCTTAACCGCCACCGGCACGCCAGCAAGCGGCCCAACATCTTCGCCTGCGGCGATTCGCTGATCGATCGACTCTGCAGCGTCCATTGCCCGTTCGGCGGTGACCACGTTGAACGCGTGGACCTCGCCGTCGTGGGTGGCAATGCGGTCGAGGTGATTGGCAACCACCGACGCGGCGGTGCGGGTGCCCGAGGAAACATCGTTCGCGATCGACTGTGCGTCACCAAAGGCAGCAGGCGATGCCGTCTCAGGGGTCGTCATCACGCCTCTCCCAACGCTGGCGGAACTTTGAACCGATCATCTTCAACAGCAGGCGCCTGCGCCAGCACTTCGTCTCGGTCAATCGACGGACGAAGTTCATCGGCGCGCATCACGTTGACAAGACCGAGTGGATGGTGCGTTGGCTGGACTCCGTCGAGATCGAGTGCATTCATTTCTCGAGCGGTATCGATAACGCCACTGAGCTGCACCGTGAAGAGATCGATCTCTTCATCGGTCAGATCCAACAGCGCGAGCTTTGCGACGTGGGCAACCTCGTCTCGAGACAGCGATTCTGATTCGGCCATCCACAGAGGCTAGCTAGCAGTGATGGCTGCCAGACGTGAAGCGATCTCTTTTGCGAGTTCGATCTCGTCGGGATCGCTCGGCGGTTCGGCTCCGGCGAAACTCATCACCTTGGCCACATCGCCCGTGACCAGGATCTTGCCGAGCATGAACGCTTCCATCACCTTGGCCGGATCACGGTCGACGAACAGTGCGTACGACGTCTCATAATCAGTGGTGACCGTCACCTCAGGATCATCGAGGTGGCCTATGTCGATCGTGAGCGCACCGGCGGTCGTGTCGACGTGGCCTTCAATGTCTCCCTGTCCAAATGGCGGAGCAGTAATGACAACGTTGACCTTCACCGGCTCGACAGCCGTTGTCGACCGACCCTCGAACTCGTCTCGAATCGCCCGTGCTTCGGAAATCCATTCGGGGGAGAGGAAAGGGTGCTGTGCCACGGGCCTGATGCTAGCGGTTAGGTGCAGTCACTCATCAGGATCTGCACGACATTGCCGGGCTGGAGTTCGGTCGGCGATGGCGGATCGGTTCCGACAACGGCGCACGAAGCAAACTGGCCGCCGTCTTGACCGTTCGGACCAACAAGCTCCGAAAGGAACCCCGCGCCGTCGAGCAGATCGAGCGTTTCGGTGAGCGAGAGTCCCGACGTGTTTGGAATCACGACCGGTGCGGGTCCGAGCGAAACAGTCACTTCGACCTGTTCGCCACGACCAATCGTCGTTCCAGAAGGAGGAGAGATCGACACGACGATACCCTCGTCGACCTCGTCATCGAACTCGTCGAGCCGCGCGACCACCAAACCAGCCTCTTCGAGGTCGACGACGAGCTGTTCGGCGTCGGTTGTTTCGTCCACCGACGGAATCACCCGGCCGAGCGGCCCGAGCGACACGACCAGGTCGACTTCACCACCGAGCGGAAGTTCAAGCGAGTCGGTGACCACCGCAATCACGTTTCCACTTGCAACGGTTTCGCTGTTTTCACTCTCGACATTGCCAATAGCGAGGCCGAGCGACTCGAGAGTTGCGACTCCCTGCGCTTGACTCCGACCAAGAAGGTCATCTTCGGGGACCCGAACAAGGGGCAAGCCGAGCGATACCCAATAGCTCAGTTCGGATCCGGCCTCGAGTTCGGCTCCGGCGACAGGTTCGGTGCGAATGAGCAATCCCTGGGCAACCTGGGCGTCTCGCTCGAGCTTCTCGACGGTCTCCCACGTCGTGCCCAGCTCGGCAATGGCCTCGTCGACGGACAGGCCAGTCACGTCGGGAACAACGCCGACAGCAACGTTTGCGCCCGTGACCTGCTGCCACCCAAACCATCCAATGGCGGCAAATACGATGACCGATAGCAGCAAGACTGGCCACCTGCGCGCTGGTTCGTCGCCGGTCTCGACGACAGGCACACCCGACACTGTTGTCTGTTCGGCGACGTCGACGATCGTCTGATCAGGGTCGGCGTGCGGATCGGCAATGACGGCAATGTCGTCGTCGAGGTTGGCCGTCTGGGTGCCAGCGATCATGCCCGGTGTGGCCGACTCTTTCGACGATGCCGTGAAGACCTCGTCACTCTCGTTGCGCTCGACTCTCTCGTTGTGCTTATCGCCGGTGTCGCCGTCGCCGGCGTCGGAGGGCTCGACGTTGGGAGCCTCGGGCAGGCCGACCAGAGGTAGCGGCGCTGGTCGAGGCATGCCCTTGGCAGCACCGAGCAGGCCCACGCCAGCATCGTGAGAGCTCGGCCGGTCCTCAGGGTTGCGTTGGGTCATTCCCCGCAGCACATCACCGAGCTTGTCGGGGATGCCTTCGGGGATCGGCACGTCGCTCTCGACTCGGGCGGTGAGAGTGCCAAGGAGCGTGTCGGCGGAGAATGGCGCCGAGCCCGAAAGCGCCTCGATCAAGATGAGGCCAAGCGAGTAGACATCGGACGCCGCGGTCAGCCGCTTACCTTGGGCTTGTTCGGGCGATGAGTACCTGGCGGTGCCAACAAGGGTCTTCCCCGGCTCGGTCCAACCCGAATCGGCTAACGCCCGCGCCAAGCCAAAGTCGGCAATCTTGAGGGTTCCATCACGTGTAAACATCAGGTTTGCAGGGGTGATATCGCGATGAACGAGCTCTTCTCGGTGTGCGTAATGCAGCGCTCGGCACGCGTCGATGCCAAAAGCAATCACTTGGCTTGGTGAGCAGACCGCGCCCTCGTCGAGCATGTTGCGAAGCGAACCGCCCCCGAGCAGTTCGGAGACAAGAAATGGGATCCCGTCACCGTCGGTGCCGTCCTTGCCCCAGTCATGAACCGACATGATGTTCGAATGGCTGAGCGAGGCCGCCGACCGGGCTTCCTTGGCGAACGACTCAAGAAACGTCGGGTCGGTCGAGAGCTGTTGATGCAGCACTTTCACCGCGACATGACGTTCTAGGGTGGTGTCTTCGGCTTCGAAAACTGTCGCCGATGACCCTCTCCCGATGCTGCGAATCAAGAGATAGCGGCCGCCCATCTCGGCACCAGGGCCGACGAGCGCAGCGGAAGGGGGTGTTGAGGCCACTGCATTACGCTACAGGCGACATACGCTTGAGTCATGGCAAAGAAAGAACGAGCCATCGTTGCTCTCGCTATTGCTCTTGGCATTGTTGCATTCGGACTGGCGTTTACGAATGGTGCTGAGGACGGCGAGGACATTTCGGTCACGCAGAACCCGGCAATCGATGCCCTCATCCCCGACCGGGAGGCAGAGATCTTGCAGGGAGACCAGGTGGGAATCGACCTGGCCGATGGTTTCCAAGGGGCGCTAACGATCGAGACGAGCGACGGACGAAACATCCCCATCCCAACCGACGAGATCGATTCGAACTTCCAAGACAACCTCGGACGCTTTCTCTTTCGGCCCGGTGAAGGCAAGGTCCTCGATGCCCTCCCCCCACAGTCGAATTGTGTGACCGCCACCTATTGGCCGATCGTCAACCCGGAAGATTCACAAACCATCCGCTGGTGTTTTGAGGTGACGTGAGTCGAAAGTTCGCGAAGTGCTATCTCCACATTGGTTCTGAAAAGACTGGCACGACATCGTTGCAAGAGTTCTTGAGAACGAACCGGGTCGAACTTCGCGCCCAAGGCTTCACTATCCCAAAGAGTATGGGGCGCAGCGAACACGTCGACCTCGTGTGTGCTTTTGCCAACTCGAACAAGCGCTTCTCCCGACGGCGCTTCCTCGGCCTCAAGACCCCCGAGCAGGTCGAGGCGTATAACACGACGCTCATTGCTCGCATCGGCAACGAGCTCGAGACGCAGGCGCGCCCAGATTCCACGCTGATCATCAGCAGCGAACGCCTCCTCACCCAGATCAACGAACCAGAAGAAATCGACGCGCTACGAACGTTCCTCCTTCGCTATTGCGAAGAGGTCGAGGTCGTGTGCTACATCCGGCCACAACACGAATTTGCCGTCAGCATCTTTACAACGAAGCTCCGCTCGGGCAGCTCTGACGCGACGTGTTTCCCCGAGATCGACGAGTCGTCGGCCGATTCTCGGTTCTATTTTTACGACACGATCCTCAACTTTTGGAATGAACAATTTCCCGAGTGCGAGCTCACGGTCCGCCGGTTCGAGCGAAACCGGCTGATCGGCGGCGACACCATCGAGGACTTCTCGCACGTCGTCGGCATGACGACCGATGGCCTGCAGACTCTGCCATTGCTCAACCCGTCGCTGAGTGCCGAGGCGCAAGTCTTCTTGCAGCGCCTCAATCCGCATATCTCCAAGCCACGGCGAACAAAGGCAAAAAAGAGCCGGGGGCCAGTCAACGACATCTTGGAGCGACATTTCTCGGGTGCGGGGATGTTGCCCAGCCGGCAGGCAGCGATTGACTTTTACGACCAGTTCGCCGAGTCCAATGACCGAACCCGACGTGTGTGGTTCCGAGAAGACGACCACCTTTTCGCCCCGTCATTCGACAAGTATCCCGAGGTCGCCGACGATCCCGACGAGATTCTCGACCTTGATCGAGCCTTCGAGATTTTCGCCAAGATCTACAAGATCAACAATCAGACAATCCGGCGTCAGCAGGCCGAGCTCGACCGCCTTGCCGGCAACGACGACATGCATCCGGATTCGGAGTCAGCGAGCTGATTCGAATCTGGGCGACGCCGCGAAGCTGGTTTGTTTAGGTCGGCAGGTCGCCGGTGCGCAGGAGCGTTTCGAATCCGGCCTCGTCGAGTATGGGCACGCCGAGATCTTCAGCCTTGGTGACCTTCGACGCCCCCGGATCGTTGCCGACCACAAGCGCAAAGGTGCTCTTGGAGACCGAGCCGGGCGCTTTTCCGCCGCGATCGGTAATTGCCGTTTTGGCATCGGAACGTCCGTAGTTTGCAAGGCCACCCGATACGACAATGGATTTGCCAACAAGGGTTTGTTCGAGCGTCGACACCTCGGGTGCGACCGGCTGCACTCCCCCGCGATGCAACTTTTCGACGATGGCTTGCCCGTTGTCCGATGCGAACCATTCCGCGACGCTGTCGGCGATAACCGGACCGATCCCATCGACCGCAGCGATCTCGTCCGCGGTTGCTGATGCAACGCCGTCGAGCGAGCCGAACGCCTTGGCGAGCACCTTGCCGTTCGTCGACCCCACGTGAGGAATCGCAAGCGCGAAGATCAGGTTGCCCAACGGACGCGTCCGGCTTGCTTCGAGGCCAGCACGGAAATTTTCGATCGACGTTTCGCCGAAGCCCTCGAACTGGCTGAGCTCTTCGGGGTCGAGAAGGAACACGTCGCCAACGTCGGTGATTAGCCCGGCGGTCACCAGCAGATCGACCGTGCGTTCCCCAAAGTGCTCGATGTCCATGGCGTTGCGTTGTGCAAAGTGTTCAATACGTCCCCGAACCTGGGCGGGGCAATCGGCGTACGGGCAACGATGACGGGCTTCGCCTTCGGGACGAACGAGCGGCCGTTCACACACCGGACAATCGTTCGGAAAGACCCAAGGCTCCGAGTCAGGATCGCGCTCGGACAGCACGGGCCCAACAACCTCGGGGATCACATCGCCGGCTCGACGCACGACGACGATGTCGCCGGGGCGGACGTCCTTTGCTGCGACCTGGTCTTGATTATGCAAGGTTGCGTTGGTGACCGTGACGCCGCCGACGAAGACCGGTTCGAGCAACGCATACGGTGTTGCCGACCCGTTCGTGCCAATCGAGATTGGGATGTCGATGAGTTTGGTCGAGCGCTCCTCGGGCGGCATTTTGTAGGCAATTGCCCAGCGAGGGGCGCGAGCCGTGCTGCCCAGCACCCGTTGGGTTTCGAGATCGTCGGCCTTGATGACAATGCCGTCGAACTCGTAGTCGAGGTCGTGGCGCCGGTTCTGGAATTCGCTGATGAAATCGACAACTCCATCAATGTTGTCGACAACTCGGGCGTGCTCGTTGACGCCAAACCCGATCGAGGTCAAGAATTCGAACGTGTTTGAATGGGCGGCAAGTTCGGGCCCATCGACCACTTGGCCCAACTGATACGGCCAAAACGAGATGCCGCGAGAGCGGGCGGCTTCGGCATCTTTTTGTCGGATCGAACCCGCAGCAGCATTGCGAGGGTTCACGTACTCCTTTAGCCCGGCCGCTGCCTGGGCTTCGTTCAGACGGTTGAAGGTTGAGCGCCGCATGTAGGCCTCGCCTCGAACTTCGACCACTCGCGGGATCGGCACTTCATCGGTCAGCGCGTGCGGAACGTCGGCGATGGTACTGACCGAGTGGGTGACGTCTTCGCCCGTCGTCCCGTCGCCTCGGGTAGCGGCCCGCACGAGCTTGCCGTCCTCGTACCGAATCGAGAGCGCCAGGCCATCGAACTTCAGCTCGCATACGTAGGCGTTGATGGGTTCGCCGAGGCGCCGTTCGAGCCGTTCGCTCCAGCCCCGAAGCTCGTCGAGGTCGAAGGCGTTGTCGAGGCTCATCATCGGGACTTCGTGGACCACGGGCGAAAAGATGCCCGCTGGGGTGCCGCCGACCTGTTCGGCGACCGAATCTGGCGCAGCGAACTCGGGGTGAGCAGCTTCGAGTTCGCGTAGTTCACGTACCAATTGGTCAAAATCGGCATCGGGAATTTCGGGCGCGTCGTGCTCGTGATAGAGCCGCATGTGCCGAGCGACGAGTGCTCGCAATTCGATAATTTGTTCCTCAGAGGTTGATCCCACGCAGCGATGTTATCGCTGGGGTGCGACCTACCCTGAAAGAGATGACAGCGACAGCAACCGCCACCAAATCCAAGCTCGCCATTCGCGACCTCGAGTTGTGGATCTTTCGCGTTGTTTGGCTGGTCTTGCCGTTCACCGCATTCCCGCTCATCACCCGGGCCCTCGACCAAGGTGGAAGCGCCCTACAGACCGGCGGAACGATCGGCCTTTGGGCCATTTGGGCCGTCACGTTGATTGCGTCGATGGTTCCTCGCACCGAGACGCTGACCGCTATTCGGGTCGCTGCGCCATCGAGCCTCGCTGCGGTCATTGCATCCATCATCAGCCTGCTCGACGACGGCACCGTCGATGTGGTGCTGGTCCTTGGAATTCTCGGGGCTGGGGCGGCGTCGCTGCTCGCGTTTCATCCGGCGGTTTCCGACGCGTTCGCCGACGGTTCGTCCTATGGCGACGAACGACGTTTTTTGCTCAGCACGCCGGGAGCGATTCTCGCCGGACCGATCCAACTGGTGTGGGCCGCAATCGCTCTTGGTGGAACGGTTGGGCCGATTCTGCTGCTCGCCGAACAATGGGTTCTGGGCGCGATCCTCACGGTCGTTGGCTGGCCTCTTGCCTATTTCGCGGTTCCCGTGCTGCATCGCCTTTCGAACCGGTGGCTCGTGTTCGTGCCGGCGGGATTGGTCGTCCACGACAAGACCGCGTTGCGCGAGCCGCAACTGTTCCGCAAGGCCAGCATCACCGCTCTGGGCCCTGCCCCTGTCGACACGAGCTATGAAGATTTGACGCTTAACGCACTCGGACTGGCATTGCGAGCCGAGCTCATCGAACCGTCCAAAATCGTCCGCAACGAGCGTGGCCAAGATACCGAGCTGACAACTATCGGCGGCTTCTTGGTGAGCCCCAACCGGCCAGGCAAGGTCATTACCGAAGCCAAATCCCGAGGCTTCGCGATCGGTTAGTGTGAAAGGAGGGACTGTCCCTCAGTTCAGCACTTGGTTACGCAGTGATGGTGATCTTTGTCCATGCGCCGACGTTGAATGGAGTGCCCGGAGTCAAACGCATTGGCGTTCCCGCGTTGAGCGGTTCGCTCGAGCCGTCGAGGTAGGTGCCGTTTGTCGAATCGAGGTCGGTCAGTGTCCACCCGTTGCTACTGCGATGCAAGCGGCAGTGGTTCGATGACACTGCAGGGTCGGTTGCAGGCGAACCGTCGCCAAAGACATTCGACAGGTCGATCTCGGGGAACGTCCCGCGGCTCTCGCTATGTCGACCAACGAGAATATCGGTCGGCGGCAACTCGATTCGGACGGGTTCGGGCATCGAGTCCGGAGCGTCCACACCGGTAAAGGCCATTCGCTCAAAGAAGTCGAGATCGACCTCGACGATCGCGATGCCAGCCGCTGACGTCGACGCAGCGGCGGGGACAGTCTCATCGCCTGGCAGCGTTCCGGAGAGGAAGTCGTACCCGCAGTTTTCGCAGAACACGTCGCCCTCATTGTGCGGTTCGCTGCAGTTCGAACACGTCGAGCCGCCAGCACTAGTGGCCTGCCCATTGGCTCCGCCGGCATCGGGCGATTCTTGGGCAGATGCGTCGGGCGTCGTGCCACCGAGCGCCTCACCGCACACCGAGCAATAGTCATCCCATTCAGATTCGTGGCCGTTCCCACACGTCGACATTGTGTACTAGCCCTCCCGCTGCACCCGGACAGTCCGGGTGGACCGAACGTCGAGCGCCATCTCATCGGCTACTTCTACCGACCGCTTCAAACGCACGGTACCGGTCTTTGGGTCTTCGACGTCGACAACCTTTTGCAACAGCCGCACCGTGCCTTCGTTTCCGGCCTCGTGCGCAATCTGCACAGCGCGCCCGAGCTTCATCGTGGCCTCCTTCTCGTTACCCGACTGTCGAGCAGCGAGCCCAGTAGCGATAGCGTCAGCGAGCTCGGCCTGACCGGTGTAGTGCGCCACCTCGCGATTGATTCGTGTCGACAGCGCGTCATCGTTAGTCCACACCGCCCGAACGAGCGCTACAGGTTCGGCCTGATTATTGACGGCGAGCATGACGCGAGCAGCGAGCCGCTCATCGCCAACAGCCCCCGTCGGGATCAGGATACGGACGTGATAGTCGCGGCTTTCGCCATCGGCCCACGACCCCAGCGGAAAGTCGTTCGACAAGGCATCGACGGCAACCGCCTTGTCGCTCAGTTCCTCCACCGACGGCGATACCTGGCGCACGAACTCGATGGTGGAACCCTTCGGCGTCCAAAGACGAAGTGCAACATTGGTGACCTGCTTCGCCATGGTCTTTTGGGCCAGCGCACGAAACTCGGCTTCCATTTCCGAAGGATGCGCAATGATGTCGGTCGTCCCAAGAAGCGCATTCGAAATCTTGCGCAGCTCATTCGGTTCCCAGTTGATTCCAAGGCCACGACAATCGCACTCGAACAATCCAACCGACTGTGCAATCGCCGCATCGAGTTCCCACGGCTCTTCGTGCTCGTTGCGGCCGTCGGTCAGCAAGATGACATGTGCAACCGAGTCTGTTCGTCCTTGCACGAGTTCGGCAGCGCCGCGAAGCCACGAGCCGATCGCGGTTCCGCCATCGGCGTGGATTCGTGATGCTGCTTTTTGTGCTTCAGCGCGGGTCGTCTTGCTCGACTCGACGAGCTGGCCGTGTGGCGGGTACAGCATCTTGGCTTCGTGGTTGCCAGCAATCACGGCGAACAGGACGCCGTCGTCGAGGGTCTCGATCGCGACTTGGGTGGCAGTCCGTGCCGCTCGAATTTTTGCGCCGTCATCCTCGTTCATCGAACCCGACACATCGACAGCGATGATCTCGATAATCGGTTCGTGCTTTTCACTGACGTCTCCGCCCTCGACCGCGGTCACGGTCACGACCGCGTCGACAACGTTTCCGCCCTCGGGCAGATACTCGTTCTGGAAAACGCTTGCGTTGAATTGGGTCACGGGACTCTCCTCAAATAGCCAGATGGTCTGAACTGGACTGTACTTCTGCTTCTTTCGGTCGACGAAGAAGCCCGATGAAGCGGTGGGTCATGTCGGTGCAATGGCGACGGTGATGTTGTCGTGTCCGCCCTGCGCATTGGAAAACGAGATGAGGGCTTCGGCCAGATCGAGCGACGACCCCGCCTCGGAGTCGAGACGGGTTATCAGCTCGGCCAGATCGGCGGCCTCGGGCACGTATTTCCACAACCCGTCGCTACAGCTGACAAGTCGGCCGCCGGCGTCGTGTTCGAACCGAGCGAGGCTCGGAGCGGTATCTCCCGCATCGGCGCCCAACCATCGCGAGATGCTCGGGCCGATGACATCGTCGACGGTGAGTTGGGTCGCCACCAGCGACAGTTCGTCATTGGGGTCGGCGTGCACCCAGTAGGCGCGAGAATCGCCCAACCACGCCGTCCATGACCCAATGATCGACAAATCACTCGGCTCGGGGCGCAACACTGTCGCAACGATGGTGGTCGACGCCGGCCCCTCTCCCCCGGGCTTCGCCTCGACCAATGCTGCGTGACCTTGCGCTGATGCAATTGCGTCGACGAGCGCCGCCTCGATATCGGTCGAGCCTGCATCGAGTCGTTCGACGAGCACATCTCGTGCAGCCGTCGCTGCCCCGAGCGATGCTTGTTCGGGGAAGTCGGTTGTCGACACGCCGTCGCACACGACGACGACAATCGAATCGCCAGCCCTACCAATCGCGACGTGGTCTTCGTTTTGGTGATGGCGTTTCCCGCGGTCGGTGACCGCAGCCGTGTCACCGTCGACGATGACGAGATGGTCGCGTTCGGCTGGTTGTTTCCGGCCACAGATGCTGCAATACCCCTCCATGATCTCACCGTGATCAGCACCGCAGTCGACGCATGGCGGCCCATCGATATCGACCGCGCCGTGGCGGCCCGCAAAATCTGCTCCGCACGCCTCACACCACGATGCGTCAGGAGCGCCAACCTCGGCACATACCGGACATGTCTGCCCGGCGCCTTCGGGTCCGATCGTCGTCACGTGAATGACGGCACGCGGACCGCGTTTGCTTTGTCGACGTAGGTAAACCGCTCGTGATCGGTCGCTACGAGCTTCGCCATATCCCGATATCCCTCTTCCAAGCTGTGCCGCAAGCCCTCTTCGGTCAGGGGATAGCCAAACACTTGCGTCTTTTCGTCTTCGGCGATCGCTCCGGTTTGAATACCTGCCAGGGAACGTTCAAGCACCTCGATCGCCAACCGACCACGTTCGGCTGCGTCGATGCGGGCAGCATCGACGGTGTTCGACGCGGCTGCTAAATCCTTCGCTGTTGGGGGCGCATCCTCGACGAACTGAGTAAGGACTCGGGCCAGCGCCACCTGCGCGTCGGTGTAGGTCGCCGAGCTCGTCGGCACAGCGTCGTACGCCTCGACCGCGCCGTGACGGTCACCTGCAGCGACTCGACAACGGGCCAAACCAAATGCGGCAGACACATAACTTGGATCGACTGCGATGACTTCGGCATAGAGCTGTGCTGCCCGAGGAAACGCCCCGGCAGATTCTGCTGCGAGCGCCGTTGCTAACTTCGGCGACAACTCACCGGGGAGCTCGGTCCACACCGCAGAAAACTCTTCGGCTGCGAGCGCCGCATCTGCGTCACGCAGATGTGCCACTGCCCGATACCAGCTCACCCGCCAGTTCCAAGGATCCGAATGCACCACGCTCTCGAGCATCTGTCCGGCGTCCTGCCCAGCGTCGATCATCTCGCGAGCCCGCCGAAGGCGAACCTCAACCGAGTCGAGCACGGCCCCCTCGAGCAGGCCACTGACGATCAGTTCGAGCGTCGATTCGGGGTCGACCTCGGGAAGGTCCCCAAGGAACGCTGCTGCTGGATCGGCCGGGTCGACCTTGGGCACTGGCAGCGTCCGCCAGTCGGCAAAGTTGTCGGTGTCGTCGAGGAGGAGAAGCCCCGCGAGCCGGTCGCCGCCAAAGAGCGAACTGGTCATTGGCTTCGCGGTCCGCTCCTCTCGCGCAACGATCTCGCGCAACACGCCGAGAAGCTGCTCGGCCATCTCCCCAGCGTCTTGGAAGCGGTCATCGGGATGGGCCGCTGTGGCTTTCAACAAGAATCGGTAGAGCGACTCGAAGTGGGCAAAGAGCGGTTCGTCCAATGGCTCAGGAAGGTCGTATTGGTACTTGCCGGTGTGGAACACGAAGTTGAGCGCCATCACGGCGAGCGTGCGTCCCACGGTGAATAGGTCCGAGGCGATCGACGGCCCCATCGACGCAACCTCCGGCGCTTGGAACCCTTGGGTTCCAAAGATGGCGGCCGACTGATCGTTTGTCTGCATGACGCCGCCGACGTCGATGAGCTTGACGCTCTCTCCCACCGCCATGATGTTCGCTGGTTTTAGGTCGTTGTACACGAGGTGCTGTTCGTGCAAGTAGCCGAGCGCAGGCAAGATACCGAGCACGTAGGCAATGGCTTCGGTAACCGGCAGCGGATTCGGTCGCCCGTTGTTACTTCGGCGACGATCCTTCAACTTCTGGTTCAGTGACTCGCCGCCGACATATTCCATGACGATGTAGCCAGCTCCGGCCCACGTCACAAAGTTGTAAATGTTGACGATGCTGCCGTGTTCGATTCGGGCCAGGAACTGGCGTTCTGCCACCGCCGAGGCAACAGCATCTTCGTCGTCTTCGTTCAGCAATCCCTTAAGGACAACCCAGCGATTCGAGACCGCAGTGTCTTGGCCCAAGTAGATCCAGCCCATGCCACCGTGGGCGACGGGACCGAGGATGCGGTACTGGCCACCGACGAGATCGCCGGCGTTGAGTTGCGGCGTGTTCGTGTGGAAGTTGAACCTCGTTCGGCAGTTGCCGCAAAATCCGGTGATCCGGCCAGGCTCGCTCCCGTTGCCTCGACCAACAGCTTGGCCGCAAGCCGAGCAGAACCGTTCGTCCTCAGGCTTTTCACCGAGCACTTCGGCAATCTCTTCGGCACTCATGACCGCCTGGGTCGGGTCGCCCGCAACAGTTGGCGCCACCCGCACCAGACCCGCTCCAAGTTCGGTGCGGGTCGATGCGGTTCGAGCTGTTCGTGCGCGCGCACTCGCTGGCTGGCCCGACGCCTGGACCCGTCGCGACGACTCGGGCGCCATTGGTGCAGCGATCGTGGCTTGTGCAGACGCGATCTCCGACGAGTTCGACACCGATGACGGCGATGACGGCGACGGTTCGCTCGTTGGCTGCAAGCCGCACGTATCGCAATATCCGTCGGCGGCTATCGATCCGCCACAGCCCGCGTCGGTACAGCTCGATCCGTTCCCGGTCGGTGTAGATCGTGGCGATGGCGCCGCGGTATGCAGCGAAGGCGGCGACTGGGCAGCGACACCCCGAGGCGGTGGTGGAATTGCCGGCGGGGGCGGTGATGACGTCGACGCGCCCGCGTAACCACACGTGTTGCAATACCCATCGGCGGCAATAGATCCACCGCAGCCGGAACGAGTGCAAGCGCTCATGAACCTCCACCATAGGTGTTCAGCTCGGACGCGAACTGGTCCATGAGCTCTCGTGCCCGAGAGAGGTTGGTCGGTGCGGTATACAACTCGTCGTGTGCTCGCTGGCCAATGTCAGCAATTTCACCGGGCAGGTTGGGGATCATCGATGCCTTGACCCGGTAGGCCCCGAGCAGCGAACGCATATCTGCACGTTGCGCAAGTGGCGTCGCATTCGCCCGCAACGCCTTCTCTAGTTGATCCCGAAGGCGATGCGCCGAGCGTTTCCATTCGTCCACCAACGTTCGAGCGTCTTTCCAGCCGGTCGTTCCCTCTTCAAGCGACCGAAACCGACGGGACTGGTGGGACAGGCCATTTTGGCCATCGATCACCGCGGTCGACGGAACCCGAATGAGCTTGCCCTCGGGAATGACCTTCGCCTCGGCCTCAGAATAGGCAGCTGCGGCTCGAGCCCGCAGCACGCGAAGTTCAGCCAGTAGCGAATCGGCATTCGCCAAGTCATCACTCAAGGTGCCGTGGGATTGTTCGAGTTCGCCGGTTGCGCGGGCCGCAGCCGCAACGAGCCTGTCAAGATCGGGCCCAACCTTTTCTGACAAACTCAACGGATCGTCGGAAACCGACGCTCGCACCGCTTCAAGGCGCTGGGCAGCCATCACCACTTCGGGCACGATCGTGTCAAGCCTTCCCGACACGGCTTTGGCCCGATCGAGGGTCGTCGTTGCGGCGTCGATGCGTGGCATGAGATCTCGCCACACCGCATCGACTTGCGCCACAACAGCTCGCACCGGGTCATAGACCGCACGGAACAGTTCGATCAGCCCGTCACAGTTCGTGTCGATCTCGTCGAGATCCCCATAGTCGGCCTCTTTCTCGAGATAGCCACGCACGTGGGACAGCAGTTCGTTCGTGAGCCCAAGCCTCCGAACTACGAGGTTCTTCCCGGTAAGCAACAGATCGATCTCGGCGGTCTTGTTGTTGAAGACGCTGCTTGCTTCCACCAGCTCGTCGACGAGTTCGATCCGCTCGCGAAGCAACCCCATCCACGACCAGAGCAGCGGCGCAGACGCAACGATGTGGTTCGCACGCTCGCCGGTGACGCCATACATATCGCCCGCGGCGAGGAGGCGGTATGTTGCATGTTCATCGAGCTCGTACAAGCTCGCAGACCACTGTTCCAAGACGCTCTTGTAGTACTCGAGCTTGGTTGCAGCGTCGGGGGAGATCACAGCCCGATGGTAGGACACACGCACGGACCACCTGTGTCTTCTACGATGACGAACGTGGCGCAGTTGGAACTCTCCCAAACGGGACGTCGAAAAACACCGACAGTCCTCTATATGTGGGTAGGGGCGATCCTGACGTTCCTTGCGATTTCGGCACTGCTGAGCTTTCTCGCAATCCAGACCATGTCGGCGAGCGGTAGCCGCATCGTCAACAGCACTGGCCCGGTCGTGATCTCGACACAAGGACTCGTCGCCAGCATTGCCGAAGCCGATGCTGCCAACACCGCGGTGTTCCTTTCAGGCATCGACGGGGGTATCGAAGATGTCTCGCAGCGCCGGTTGTACGAGTCCGCGCTCGCTCGCGCCCCCCAACAAATCGAAGATATTTCGGCTGGCATTGGTGACGACGAGACAACCCATAACGCATTGAAGCAGGTGGCACTTCAGCTGACCGAATATGCCGGTGTTGTCGAGCGGGCACGCCTTGCAAATGCGAACGATCTCGATGGGGCCATTCCGGAGTTGGAAGAATCGCTCGATCTCACCGGCGGACCCAACGGGATGCTTCGGAACGCAAGCGAGATTACGACTCGCACGCAGGACCAGTTCTCAAATGACATCTTTGCCGGCGGGTTCTTGTGGGCTGCGGCTGGGGTGTTCCTCGTCGTCACCCTGATCCTCCTGGTCATCGCCCAAGTTCGTCTCCGCACGTTGACCAAGCGTCTCGTCAACTTCGGCCTCGTCACGTCGACCGTGTTCGTCGTGGTGCTGACCGTCTGGCTGGCCGCGGCAACGATCGGCCGGCAAGCCGACCTCGATAATGCAAGCAACGAGGCCTCGCTCGATATTGCGGCAAGCGCCAGCCTGCAAGCCTCGGCATTTGAGTACAAGACGCAAGAGACCGGTGCAATCATTCGCGAGAGCCGCGCCGAGCTGCCGAACCAAACCACGGTCGAAGCTATCGACGAGTCGCTTCGCCGCGTGAACGAGCTGGCCGATTCGAACCGCGAACGTGCGTTGGCTGTAGAGGTACAGACCCGTTGGGATCGCTACCTCGATGCCAGCGGCGTGATCTCCGCCCGAGTGCTTCAAGGCAACTTTGCTGAGGCTCGCGCCGAGGTGAGTGGTGAGGGAAACCAAACGTTCAACGGGTTCAACACGTCGCTCGAAGCATTGCTGTTACTCAATCAGGAACAGTTCGACGCGTCGGTGACGAGCGCCGAGTCTCGCCTCGAGTGGCTTAACTACGGTGCGCTCATCCTGCCCTTCCTCGCCGGTGTTGCTGCTTGGCTTGGCTACCGGCCCCGAATCAACGAGTACTTCTAGGTCACTGTGCATTCGCTTCCTCCTCATTCTCCGACCGGGCACCCATCTGCGGATCGAATGCTCCGGTCACGGCGAGCGTTTCTCCGCCGGACGAGTGCGCTCGGTGTTGGTGCGTTCCTTACTGGGTGTGCCGCAACGACGACCGCGACCGAACGCGTGCCGAGGGCCACCTCCACGGTCAACATCATCAACTGGGCGGAGTATTTGCCGCTCGAAGCGCTCGATCTATTCACTGGGTCCACCGGTCTTGCAACCGTCAACTACCAAGAGGACTACGTCGACAACGTCTCGGGATTCACGAACATCATCGAGCCGCAGCTCCGCAACGGCGGAACCCCCAACTTCGACCTCATCGTGCCCACCCAATGGTTGGCCGGGCGGATGATCGACAACGGTTGGGTCGAGGCCCTTCCCCTCGAGATCATTCCGAATCATGTAAACCTCGATCCTCGCTTCATGACCAGCGACTTCGATCGCGGTTCCCGATTCCAAATGCCGTGGCAGGGCGGCATGACCGGCATCTCGTATAACCCGGAGCGAACGGGTCAGCCAGTCACATCGGTCGAGCAGCTCTTCGACCCGGCGTTGCGAGGCCGAGTCGGACTCATTGGCGAGATGCGAGAAGCGGTCGGGCTCGCCATGCTGGCCAATGGTGATGACCCAGCCCGCCCCGACCCCGAATCGGCCGCGGCGGGTCTTGCTCTCCTCATCGAGTTGGCAAATGCTGGCCATTTTCGGAGCGTCGTGTTCGATGACTTCGTTGGTGAACTGACCTCGGGCAACCTCGACGCCACCATGGCATGGTCCGGGCAAGCAGCCGCTTTGCAGTTGGACTCCCCCGAATTCGAGTTCGTGATTCCCAACGAGGGTGCAATCTCGTGGTTCGACACGATGGTCATCCCGAAGAACGCCGTCAACTATGGCAGTGCCGCAGCGTGGATGAACTGGGCCTACGACCCGGCCGTCGCCGCGCAGATCTCGGCGTTCAACCTGTATGTGTGCCCGGTGCTCGGCACACAAGACGCCCTCCGGTCGCTCGGCGGCTTCGAGGCAACCCTGGCCGACAACCCGTTGATCTTTCCCGACACCGAGACTCGCAACCGACTGTTCACGTGGGGTGCACTTGACCTTGCCACTGAGCTCGACCTCGAAGCGCGTTTCGATGCGCTCACCGAACAGGTCGGATTCGCCAACTAACCCTCAAGGGACTGCATGCACGACCACACTGAAGAGACCGATGCGCTCGCGCTGAAGATCTTTGAATACGCCAAGGCTCGGACGCGGCTCGACCCGATTCCGCTCAACTTTCCAAAGACCGAAGCAGAGCTCGACGAGCTGTGCGGCGAGACGATCACACCGGACGGCATCGGAGGCATCACAGCACTCGAGCTCTTCACCGACGTGTTAGAGCCGGCGTCGCTGTCGGTCGACTACACCAAGTACCTCTCGTTCGTTCCGGCTGCACCGACCGAGTCGGCGGTGCTATTCGATCTTGTCGTCGGGGCTGCGTCCATCTACGGGGGTTCGTGGCTCGAGGGAGCGGGCGCGGTGTACGCCGAGAACGCGGCCCTCGAATGGCTGCGCAAGATCGCGGAAATGCCCGAAGGTTCCGGCGGAGTGTTCGTGCCGGGTGGAACCGTCGGCAACCTTTCAGCACTCGTCGCAGCGCGTCATGAGGCGGTGTTGCGGCTGGGAGAAGATCGGCCCGCCCGATTCGCCATCGTGGCCTCAAAGGAGTCGCATTCGTCGATCGAAGCCGCCGCGTTGGTGATGGATTGCGACGTCATCTTGTGCGAGACCGACGAAAACCGCCGGATGACCGGAGACGCGGTTGCGGCATTGCTCGACGAACACGGCGACCGCGTGTGTGCAGTAGTGACAACCTCGGGAACCACGAACCTGGGCATTATCGATGAACTGCGCTCGATTGGCGAAGCGTGCCGTGCGCGGGACGTCTGGTTGCACGTCGACGGGGCCTACGGCGGTGCGGGGCTTGCGTCGTCGCGAACTCATCACCTCTTCGACGGTCTCGAACTTGCCGATTCGTTCATCGTTGATCCGCACAAGTGGCTGTTTGCTCCCTTCGACTGCTGTGCGTTGCTGTATCGAAACCCCGAACGGGCAGTCGACGCGCACGCGCAGCACGCCGGATATCTTGCGTTCCTCGACAGCCACGGCGACAAGAACCCATCGGATTATGCAATTCACTTGACCCGCCGTGTTCGAGGGCTTCCGTTCTGGTTCAGCCTCGCCACTCATGGGACGAAGGCGTACGAGGCTGCGGTCGATGTCACGCTCGATCTGACAAATGCCGCCGCAGAAATGATCCGACACGCCGACCATCTCGAGTTGGCCCACGACCCGAATTTGTCGATCGTTGCCTTTCGCCGAATCGGTTGGGATGCAGCGCAGTATCAAGCGTGGAGCGAGGACGCAATGAACTCGGGGCTTGCGTTCGTGACGCCGTCGAGGATGGATGGCGAACCCATCTACCGGTTCTGCTTTGTCAACCCACGAACGACAACCGACGAGATCGCCGAAATCATCGACGCCCTCCGCTAACCCAACGCAATAGAGCCTGTCCCCATTAGTGGTCAGGTGGCGATGGCTCCGCCGATGACCGTTGCGTCGGGACCGTCGCCGTCGTAGAACACGAGGCTTTGACCAGCAGCGATTCGGTCCCGCGGCTCAGCCCACGTAACACGGTCGTTGTGAACGACCGCCTCACGTGCAGTGCCATGAGCGCTCGCCTGCACTCGACATGAGCCAGTGAACGAGTCGAGCGCCCAGACCGGCTGGATAAAGCCCGTCTCGTCGTCTTGGAGCGAACGCCGAGGCCCGATCGTTACCACCGATTCTCGTAGGTTCACATCGACCACAAAGTGCGGCTCGCCCATGCCCGACACGTTGAGCCCCTTGCGCTGCCCAACAGTGACCAGCTCGGTCGCCGGCACCTCGCCCACTTGGGTGCCATCTTCGGTCACGATCACTCCCGGCGTCAGGCCACCACGGGCGCCAAGGAACGCCTCTCGCCCGCCATCTTTCGTGATGAAGCACACGTCCTGACTGTCGGGCTTGCCTGCAGTCAACAGGCCACGGCGCTCGGCCTCTGCCCGCAGGTCGGGCTTGTGCCACCCGCCGATCGGCAACAGCACCCGGGAGAGCACGTCTTGGCCGAGCATGTGCAGCACATAACTCTGGTCCTTCAGCGGGTCGATGCTGCGCTGCATACGAAACGTGCCGTCGTCAAGGGTGGCAATGCGCGCATAGTGGCCAGTGGCGATCCGGTCGAAACCAAGAACCGAGGCACGCTCGAAGAAGAGATCGAACTTGATGTGCCGATTGCACTCGATGCACGGATTCGGCGTACCGCCGGTGCGATGCGTGTCGACGAACGGGTTCACGACGTGACGGTCGAACTCCTCACCAAAGTTGAACACGTGATGTTCGATGTCGAGTTGATTTGCAACCCAACGAGCGTCGTCGACATCGGACACCGAACAGCAACCCGAGTCGGACTCGCCGCCCCACAGTTTCATCGTCACGCCGACAACATCGAATCCGTCGTCTTGGAGCAGCGCTGCAGCAACGGAGGAATCCACGCCTCCGGACATGCCAACCAGTACTCGTTCAGCCACCGTTGGCTCCTTGTAATTGTGCAACAGCGGCGGGAATCAGCCGGAGCGCAGCGTCGATATCGTCATCGGTCGTCGACCAGCCGAGCGACAAGCGCAGCGGGGCGGCATTGCTCGCGTCGACGCCCATTGCGGTCATCACGTGCGATGCGCCTTGGGCGCCGCTCGCGCACGACGAAGCCGCCGAGCACGACAAATCGTTCTCGTCGAGCAAGAACAGCAATGGCTCGCTTTGCACGCCAGGGATAGAAACGTGCACGATTCCCGGGACTCGACGTTCGCGAGAGACGGTCGGCTGCACACCATCGATGTTCGTCATTAACCCATCGAGTAATCGACGGGCCAGACGATCGATGCGCATGAGTCGCTCATCTCGATCGTCGAGGGAGGCTCGGACGGCCGCTGCGAACCCGACGATGCCCGCCACATTCTGCGTGCCAGCACGGCGGTCGCGCTCTTGTCCGCCACCCACGAGCATTGGTTCGGGCATGGCGCCATCACGCACAACGACCGCCCCAACACCTTGCGGGCCGCCGAGCTTGTGGCCGGTGATCGACAACATGTCGACGCCAGTGGTGAGCGTTGGCAGATCCAGCCATGGCAGCGCCTGCACGGCGTCGGAGTGCACCAGCGCATTGGGGGCAATCTCGTGGACCTTCTCCGCAATCTCCGAAACTGGCTGACAAACCCCGGTCTCGTTGTTGACCATCATCACCGAAACAACCTCGGTTTCGGTCGTGCACACCGCCGCGACCGCGGCCGGCGAGACCACGCCATCGGCGTCGACCTCGACAACGATTGCGTCTTGACGAAGCGCGGGTTCGAGAACGGCGGGGTGTTCAATGGCACTGACCACGACTCGTCCAGGCAAGTGTCCGCGTCCAATCGCAAGGTTGTCCGATTCGGTGCCCCCACCGGTAAAGACCACATTGCCTCGCCCAAACCCGGTGGCTTCGGCGAGCACCGCACGAGCCTCATCGAGTGCTTGGCGGGCCCGACGACCAGCCCGATGCGATGCGGTTGGGTTTGCGTGGCGTTCTGCGAACCACGGGAGCATGGCATCGAGCGCTTCGGGACGAAGTGGCGATGATGCAGCGTGATCGAGGTACGTGGGCACTCCCCCATCGTATTGGGTTGTGTATTGCCCGCGATTGGCTATTCGATCGCCAGCTCGGCCAGACCGCCCTCACGGAGCTGTCGAGCTGCGAGCACGGCAACCAGATATGGCTCTGGCTGTAGGCCAAAGAGTCCAGAATGGCCGAGGATCTGTGAGGTCGATTCGGCAATGCGAGGACCGAGCTCTGACCGGGCATTATTGGAAAGTTGCGGAGTGCGAAGCAAGAACGACCGGATCAGGCGTTCTTGTTCGGGGCGCAGCTTTGCGACATCCATTCCGGCCACGATGTGCTCGGCCCCCATTGGCGGGGTGAACGGCACCGCCGGGATATGGCGAATCGCTCGCGGATCGAGAATGACGAACGTGCCCGCGGCAAAGTCCCCGAGACGCTGCGAGCGACGAGTAAACATGACCGCAACAATGGCCGCGGAACCGAACGTGAACAAAATGTCGACGAGCTGAAAGAGCGAGCGAATAAACGCCTCGCGAAACCCGACGGGCCCTGCTTCGAGCGTCACGGTCCGCAACCCCATTGCCCACTTGCCGATCGTGCGGCCCCGAAAGAACGTTTCGCCCACGATTGGATAGCCAAAGATCAACAGGAACGCCATGATCACTTGGCTAACGAGCGCCGGAGTGGGCGGGAGCAGCTCGAGCAGTTGCAACGTGATAGCGAGCAGTCCGCCGACGATCGCAATATCGATCAGCCGGGCGACGCCACGGTGACCAACCCCAGCAACCTCGAGGTCGAGCACGACACCCTGCGGGGTAACAATGCCGCGACCCGCCGTCACTACCGCTGTCATGACGTGTGCTCGATCCCGTGTCGTTGCTGGTCCACCAGCCCACGCTAGACCGACTACCGTTGATTTCGTGGGAAATCTTGACAGCTACGTCGTCGCGAATACGCCCGAATGGGAGCGGCTTGAGGAGCTCGTCCAAAAGGCGGGCAGTCGCGGCTCCCGCCTCGAAGGTGACGAGCTCGACGAATTGCTCGCCCGGTATCAGCGCACGTCCACCCATCTCTCACACGTTCGCAGCACCTATGGCGATCCGCAGGTCACCGCCCGTCTCACCCGAGTCGTCGCGAGTGCCCGAGCCGTGATCTACGGTCCGCAACCACGTGCAGGTGGCGCCCTGCGCGGCTTCTTTGCCCACACATTTCCCGCTGCGGTATGGGGCGCTCGAACCGCGATCATGTGCTCGGCCCTCGCGTTCTTCATTCCCGCAATCGCGACCGGCATATGGATTGCGAACTCTCCGGCCGCAATCGACGCCTTCATCACACCAGCACTTCGCGAGGCCTACATCGAGACTGAGTTCGAGGCGTATTACTCCTCAGCCCCAGCCGCCGAGTTCTCCACCGAAGTGTTCGTCAATAACATCCGGGTGTCGTTCCTCGCCTTTGTCGTCGGCATTGCGTGGTCGATTCCAACGGTCCTGCTCCTCGCCTTTAACGGCGCGAACATCGGCCAAGCAGCCGGACTGTTTCACGACGCAGGTGAAGCTGGCCGTTTCTGGGGGCTCATCCTCCCCCATGGCCTGCTCGAAATCACCGCGATCGTGGTTGCCGGTGGCGCCGGGATGAAGATGGGTTGGGCCCTCGTCGCTCCCGGCGACAGAACCCGAGCGAACGCGCTCGCAGACGAGGCGCAGAAGGCAGCGTCGATCATCATTGGTCTGGTGATTGTGTTCGTTATTGCGGGCCTTATCGAGGGCTTCGTCACGCCGTCTCCGCTCGACACGTGGGCCAGGGTTTCGATCGGCGTTGCAGCCTTCGCTGCCTTCTGGGCCTATGTCATTGCGTTCGGACCGGCAGCGGCCGCATTGGGCCACACCGGGTCGATTCGAGATTCTGTGCGAGTCGAAGTCGACGACGACCGCAACTAGTGCAAGGCCAGCTCGACGGACAGATTTGTCCTACAGCTTCCCCTTTGACTTGACGTCGAGATAGTGATCCATGAGGCGAGCAGCGAGCTTGCCCGGAGGAGCATCGATGACCGTTGCGCCGGTGCGACGGAGTTCGACAATCGCACGTTTTCGTTCGGCGAGTGACGCAACAGCGGCGGCATGTCGATGCGCTGACTCGGCGTTTGTGGGAGTGTGCGTCGCCCATTGCTCGACCTCGGGATCCTGCACCGATGCAATCACCACAACATGTGACCGTGTGAGCAACGGCAGCGCCGGCAACAGGAACTCGCCGATTGTTTGCTCGACCAATTCGGTATGGATGATGAGCATCGTCCGGCGAGAAAACCGCAGCAGCACTTCGGTAAACGCCGAGCGATAGTCACTTTCGGTCAGCTCCGGTTCGATGTCGAACATTGCATTCGTGACTTGGCTTAGCTGGGTCGAGCGAGCAGATGCCGACACCGCGGTTCGTATGCGGTCATCGAACACCATGAGTCCCGCCCGGTCCCCGAGTCCAACAGCGACAGTGGTGACGGCCATGATGGCATCCATGGCATGTTCGACCCTCGGAACACCAGCCACCTGGCCCGCCATCAGACGGCCATTGTCCATGATGTTGATCACGGTCTGGTTGCGCTCGGTCCGGTAGGTACGGACGATCATTCGGTTGGCGCGGGCGGTAGCTGACCAGTCAATCTTGCGAAACTCGTCGTCGACGGTGAAGTCACGGAGCTGTTCAAATTCGGACCCACCGCCCCGCATCCGGGCAGATCGCAACCCCATGTCGAGACGGTTTCTTTTCAGCCGCAACTCTGCTTCGGCTCGGCTTGGAAAGCGAGGGAACACTCGCAGTTCTTCTGGCTGCCATCTCGTCTGCTGCCGACCCGCAAACCCAAGCGGTCCGTCGAGCCGCACCACCAGCTCGCCGATCTCGAATCGACCACGACGGGCCGGGCTGAGGCCGGTTTCGACCGTTGCCGTGCGGCCCGAGTCGAGGTCGAGCGAGATCCGACGGGTTGTGAGGTTGAGCGATGGAGCGAACTCGTCGGCGAACGTTACCGAAACTGACCGGGGCGAGCCATTGGTGACGACCCACGACGCTGTTCCCTCACGGTCGAGCGCCACCGATTTGGGCAGCGTGCGTTCGATGGTGACAGCCGACGGGCTCGGGGTCAGCAAGAAGTCCACCAACCACACCACCGCAACGACCACGAGCACAACGGCGAGCGCCAACCACGGGCGGCTAACCGACAGCAATACCGCGGGCGAAAGCAGTGCCGCAAACAGCGCGAGTCGGCCGCGAACGATCATCAGCGCTGACCGCGATAGTTCATCGAGGGACCGGAACCGATTCGAGAAGACCGTCGAGGACAATGTCGGCGGTAACACCTTCAAGTTCGGCTTCAGGTTGGACCGCAAGGCGATGCCGCAATCCTGGCTTCGCGATCATCTTTACGTCGTCAGGGGTGACGAAACTGCGGCCCGCCATCCACGCCCACGCTTTCGATAGGCCGAGGAGGGCCACCCCACCGCGAGGAGAAACACCCAAGTCGACCACTGGTGAGGTCCGCGTTGCTCGCACGATCTCGGTGATGTACGACAGGATCGAATCGTCGACCTGCATTGCCCGAACCGCTGCACGGGCAGCCGCCAGGTCGGCTGCAGTAGCGACGGCCCGCACACCGTTGGAGGCAACTTCGTGCAGGTTCAGACCCCGGTGGTGTCGGGCAAGGACTTCTTGCTCGGAATCACGCTCGGGATAACCCACATAGATCTTTGCGAGAAAGCGGTCGAGTTGTGCTTCTGGGAGCGGGTAGGTGCCTTCGTATTCGACCGGGTTCTGGGTGGCGATCACCATAAACGGATCGGGCAATTCACGGGCGACGCCCGCCACGGTGGCCTGACGCTCTTCCATTACTTCGAGCAGAGCCGCTTGGGTCTTTGGCGGCGTGCGGTTGATTTCGTCGGCGAGCAGCAGGTTGGTAAAGACCGGCCCCTCCCGAAAGGTGAACTCGCTTGTCGCCTGTTCGTACATGAGCTGGCCAGTGATGTCGCTCGGCATCAAATCGGGAGTGAACTGAATCCTCGCCATCTCGATATTCATGGTCGACGCGATCGTCTTGACCAACAGGGTTTTGGCAACACCGGGCACCCCTTCGAGCAGGATGTGACCGTCGGCGAGGAGCGCCGCAAGCAGCCCAGCGAGTACACCCTCTTGTCCCACAACCACCTTGGCGACCTCGTGGCGCACTGCTTCGACCAACGTCGTTGGCGTCTGCGACGTGGCAGGAGCCGACATCGCAGCTGCGGACGCATCCTGCGGAGCGGCCACCTCGGCGGGCACGGGGGTCTCGGCCACGTTCGCTGGAGGTGGGGCCATGTTCGCTGGAGGTGGGGCCACGTTGGGTGGAGGCGCACTTGGGTTGGGTGTTCCGTCCCCGGGAGGAGGAATTGGAGGTGGGTGCTGATCAGCCACTGTTTGACCTTTCGTCGAAAGAGATCTCGTCGGTGCGTGCGAGCGTCGCTACTCCGCCTCGATCCACTCGCTCTCGAATTTCGAGTAGTTCACGTGATAACTGGACGAACTCTTCGTCGGTAGACGGCGGCGGCCCGTCGAGAATCCGCACCAGTTCGTCCCGACCGCTCGCGCCGCCCACCGCTACTGCCAACTCTACGGCGGTTGCATTGGTCGCCATGCCCACCCGACGGGCCAAATCGACCCGAAGGTCGTTGCGCAAGATCTGACTCGACCTCACCCGCGACTGCGGCGTGCGCTCGTACAGCCGCCCGACGGCCTCGACATAGGACGAACTCGGCAGCTCGATTGGTTGTGGTTCTTCGATCGGCGAGCCGAGGCGACGAGACACTGCAAGCACGTAGAGCAACCCGGCAACGACGAGCCCAGCGAACATGACCTTGACCCTCGTGTCGATCAGTTGCCATAACGTTTGATCCCCGGCTCCGATTGGGTTGCCGTCCTCATCGAGCGCGGTGAGGTCGCCTCCGGTGAACGCGAGCGGGTTCCCTTGACCGTCTCGGCGAACTTGTTCACCGTTGGTTTCGGGGTCGCCAACAGTGCCTGGGCGTACGCCTTCGGCGGGCTCGAAGAAGATCGGAGCCGACGAGATAAAGCCGACTGTTGGACTCTCGTCGAGTGCAGTGAGGCGTGCGGCCAGCGCGCCGTTATCTCCGTCATCAAGCGAGCGATTCATCAGCGCCGACATCGACGAAAGACGAACGATCCGTCCGTTTCCAATGCGTCGTTCAACAACGAACGCCCCGTCTTCATCACCAAAACACGACTGGTCACCAACGTCGATCGCCGTCGGCGAGTAGTCGAGGGTCCGGATCTCGTCGACACCATCGAGCGCCTCGATCGTGCATGTGCCTTGAGACACGAGTGCGTCGTCGTCGATGGTTTCCACCCGCAGTCGAGGTCCGGTCGCAACATCGATAGAAGTGATCAGCGTGCCACCCTGATCAACCCATTCGAGCAGCGGCACCCACGACTCGACAAAGTCCTCGCCTTCGACAGCGAGGAACGGGGTGATCGGGTTCGTTGCGAGCAGGGCCACGTCGATCGACTCGTCGGGCAACGAAACGTCGAGCTCGGTGGTCCCGCCCAGTTCCTCGACGAGCAGTCGATAGCCGAGCAGCCCTTCGAGGCCAGTCCCCTGTGGGTCGGCAAAACCGCCGACGTCGTCGCCGTCATCTTGGGAGAAGAAGCCAATGACAAACACCGCGGCCACGACCGCAAGAAGGATCATCAACACGACAGGCGACGAACGTTCTCGTCGACGCGATGCGCTCACCGACGACGCCGTCATTGGGTCGACCCGATCGTGGAAAGCTCGTCGAGAAGCGCTCGGACCACGTCCATGTCGCCGGATCCAATTGCCATGTCGCTGTAGAAGGCCCGCTCAAATGGACGAGCTGCAGCGTCATACGCGGGGCGCAGCTCGGGCCGTTGGGCACTGATCGACGCAGCGAAGTCGCCGGTCGTTGCGCCGGAGATCTCTCGCGCGATGTTTGCGTCGATCAGACCAACAATGCTCAGGCGGAAGCCCGCAATCACTGCTTCGCGCCAGTGTCCAGCAGCGATGTGGTCTGCCATTTCTGCCTGGAGCTGCTCGGGTTCCACCGCCGCATCGAACACGATCCTCGTGCCGCTCTCGACGGCCTTTTCTTTGGGTGTCCGGTTGGTGATTGCGCGATAGATCGCGAATGCCAGCAGCCCACCGGCAAAGACCAGCAAAACAATCGCGATCCCCGTACCGGCTGCACCGCCCGCGCCGCCAAAGATTGCGCTGAACACCCGGCCGAGCACATCGCCAATCGCGTCGAGCACTCGGTCGACGGCACGTTGGAAGATGCCGGGCTCGCTGGCATTCAAGAATCGTTCCCGGCCGAGAATTTCGTCGGCGAGGTCGTTGGCGTCTTCGTTGCTGACCTCAGCCACGGCGCCCCATCACCTGGTGGGCAGTCACGTTCTTGTCGAGCGCCATGTAGAGGTCGATGCCTTCCCGACGGACGCGGAGGTCGACATACAGCACGATCGAGGTGGCCGCAGTAAACGCAACGACGATGATCGAGGCGACGACGTCGAACACGCCTTCGGTGACCCAGATCGGCACGTTGAGTTGACCCAATATGAACGTAGGCGCGATCCGCAGGGAGAAGTCCATCACCTGACCTGCTGCGGCGACGGCCACGTACACCACGAGCGAATGCCCGAACCTTGCGGTCGTTAGCAGTCGACTTCTTCGCAGGGTTTCCACCGCTCCGAGGCCCTCGGCTCCCATAGCTGGCGCGGCAACGATGAAGAACGCGCCGATCAACACACCAAGGATGCCGAAACTCAGCACCCCACCAACCACGATGGCCAGATGGGCCAGCGTCCACGCGCCGAGGATCGCCGGACTTCGTTTCAGCGACGCTTTGAGCAGGTCGGCCGCAGTCATTGAACGACCCGAATACCAGGCGGCGATGACCTGCCCATAGATCGCAGCGACGGCGAACAGGGCGAGCGACTCGAAGATGAACGTCCCGGCTCCATTTGCAACAGCGCCGGGTTGATCGATGCTCGAGATCAAAATGTCGACGGTGCGATCGGGACGGTTCCCGCGCAACGACGAACCCGGCAGTACCAAGATGATGAGTTGCAACGGCAGGATCACGATTGCGGCGAGACCAAAGAACATCGCCGGATTGATTCGCAGGAACGTGAGTGCCTCGTCGATGATGGCCAACGGCGTGCGCGCCAAGAGCGGTGGGAGTTCCTCCAAAGTCGGAACTGGTAGTGGACGACCCACGCTTGCGTTGGATTGCACCTCGGTCACTAGGCCATTCTTAGTCGGTGACGGACATTGCACGACAGATGGTAGAAGACGGATCGCCAGATTTTGGTCCGGCCCGATATGGCGACAGCTTCGCTGATGTCTACGACGAATGGTACGACGACGTCTCCGACGCCGAGGCAACTGCCACATTCGTCGACCGCTTCGGGCCATCGCAGCGGCTGCTCGAGCTCGGTGTTGGGACGGGCCGTTTGTCGACTCCTCTTGCCAACCGGGGCCATTGGGTGACCGGCATCGATGCGTCGTTGGCGATGCTCGACCGTTGGAACGGCGTTGCCGAACCGCTCGTGTCGATGGCTGTTGGGGCAGATATGGCCGTCCTTCCCTTCGCCGATGGGTTGTTCGACACGGTGTTGGTTGCAACGAACACGCTCTTTAACGTGAACCAACCCGGTGGCCAGGCGAACTGTTTGGCCGAATGCCATCGTGTGTTGCGTCTTGGCGGCCGGTTGATCGTCGAGGCAATGGTGCCCGCACCTCCGGACCCACATCTCGATCGGCTGGTGACGACCAGATCGCTGACGGTCGATACTGCGGTGTTGACCGCTACGGTACGCGACGCCGCGAACCAGGAGATTACTGGCCAGCACATCGAGATTTCTGAAGCCGGTATCCGGATGCGTCCGTGGAAGATCCGGTATTCGACTCCGGCGCAGCTCGACGAGATGGCCGAAATTGCCGGTTTTCGTCTCGGCGACCGTTTCGCCGATTGGGACGAAACGCCTTACACCGACGACGACTCGAATGCCGTTAGTGTCTTTGTGGCGGTCTAGACCGAGTGGTTCTCGATCGCGAGGTGTTCGAGCCGTTCGAAGATGTATGGCTCGGGCCGGACGGGTTTGCCCGAGCGGTCGGTGACGGCGACGGTGACCTCTGCAGTCGCTATCAGCGCATCGCCTCGGTGAATTTCCTGTTGCCATACAGTCGACGCCCGTCCGAACTTCGAGACGCCAGTGGAGATCACGAGATCGTCTCCGGCTGTTGCTGCAGATCGAAAGCGAACTTCGATCTTGGTGACGACGAATTGGAAGCCGTCGGTCTTTAGTGCATCGAGTCCGAGCTCTACAGCAACGAGTGCCTCGACACGTCCAATCTCGAAGTACGTCACGTACATGGCGTGGTTGACGTGGTCGTACGGATCGAGCTCGTGGAAACGAACTCGATGGTCGGTCATGTGCGCGGGCATACCTGACCGTAACCTGAATCAATGGTCGCAATCACCGTGGAAACCGAAATCGACGCCCCGCCTGCCGTGGTGTGGGCTGATGTCCGCAATATTTCCAGCCACGTCCAGTGGATGCACGACGCTGAATCGATCTGGTTCACCTCCGAACACAAGGAGGGGGTGGGTACGACGTTCGACTGTGAGACGAAGGTCGGACCGATCAAGTTGACCGATCGTATGGAGATCACCGAGTGGTCTGACGAGTCGACGATTGGGGTGCGCCATAGTGGAGTCGTTGTTGGGGTTGGGGCCTTCACGCTTTCCCCGTTGCCTGGCGGCCGAACGTTGTTCCGGTGGGCAGAGGAGCTCACGTTCCCGTGGTTTTTGGGTGGCCCGGTCGGCGAGGTTCCCGGCTCGTTCTTGCTCAAGGCCATCTGGAAGCGAAACCTTCAGCACCTGGCAAAGCGCTTCAAACACGGCCAACTCGCCACGCCATAGGCACTTTTGGGGTCTGACCCCAAATCTACCGGTAGCACGTGCGCCGCACCCGTCGCACCCATCGCGACCCCCGCAAATTCAACAATCCCGGGCACTAGCGGAACATTTGGGGTCAGACCCCAAATCTACCGGTAGCGCATGTGTCGTGCGGGCGGCTGGTTAGAACAGCGGGTTCATCCAGGTAGAGCTGACGAAGTAGGCCGCAGCGAACAACACCACCGCAAGCACTCCGCAGACGCCAATCTGAGCCTTGTCGCCCTTGATGATTGGCTTGTCGCCTTGGTTGAGCCCGTAGAACAACGCGCCGAGCACGAACCCAACGAGCAGCCCGCCGACATGTCCGCCGAGGCTGACACCGCCACGGAAGCTCAGCACAACATTGATCACGATCAGGAAACCCAAGCCTGTATCGAACAGCCCAATCCCTCTGCTACGGAGCAAAAAGACCATGAACCCAATGAGCCCGAACACGGCACCAGACGCTCCGACGACAGGGATGGCCGGGTCGAGGAGCAGGGCACCGAACGACCCACCGAGAAGCGAAGCAGCGTACACCGCAGCGAACTTTGCCTCTCCCGATACCCGCTCGATCTGCTGTCCGAGCTGCCAGAGCAAGTACATGTTGAACCCAATGTGGAAGATGCTGGCGTGGAGGAATCCGCCAGTGATGATCCGCCAAAGCTCGTTGTTCTCCCAGATGGCCGGTCCCCACGTCGCAAAATCGTTGGCCACTTGGTTCGACGCCGTTCCAGCAATTGCGAAGTAGACCAACACGTTGATCGCAACGAGCGCCTTGGTGACCACGAAGTTTGCGCCGGGAAGGTTGCGGGCGTTGTAGACCTTCTGAGTCCCTGCGCTCTTGGTGCACTCAGGACAATGCACTCCCACCGACGCCTGGTGGCGACAGTCGACGCAGACATGGCGGTCGCAGCGCTGGCAGCGAATGCCGGTCTCTCGGTCGGGGTGGCGGTAGCACACCTCATCGCCGACGACGGCGTCTTGTGGTTCATGAGCAGTCATAGTGATACAAGCGCCGAGAATAGTCGGTTCATTCCATGTTTGGTGACTGAGCGAGTAGCGTTCATGTCCAATGTCGAACAGCGCCCCCACTCCAACGTTGGCCGATCTCCCCGACGATCTCGTCGAACGATTGACCGAACTCGCCCAAATTCCGCAAATTCTTGTCGCCACCGACTACGACGGAACAATCGCACCCATCGTCAACGATCCGATGCGTGCCGTCCCGGATCGAGAGGTCGCCGTCGCGTTGCGGTCGCTCGCGCTACTCGATCAGACAGCGGTCGGGATCATCTCCTCGCGTTCGCTGCGCGACCTCGCTGCATTGAGCCGTCTCCCAGCCGAGATCCATCTCGTCGGCAGCCACGGCAGCGAGTTCGACGTCGACTTCGCCCTCCAGATGGACGACGAAACCCAAGCCCGACGTGACGCACTAGGCGAAAAGCTGGCCGACATTTGCCGCCGCTACCCGGGCACATCGCTCGAACAGAAGCCCGCGTCGGTGGCGTTTCACACACGCAACGCCGATGCCGACATCGTCCCAGATGCGATCGTCGAAGTCGAAGCGATCGCCGCGGCCGACGATTCACTCGTCTACCGGACAGGAAAGATGGTCTCCGAAATTGGGGTCATGGCCGCCGATAAAGGCAAAGCGCTCGAAATACTCCGGGCAAATGTCAGCGCAACCGCCGTCCTCTATATCGGCGATGATACGACCGACGAGAACGCGTTCGACTCGCTCTCGGGGCCTGACGTTGGGGTCAAGGTCGGCGAGGGCGACACGATCGCGACCCACCGGATCGACAACACCGCCGACGTTGCCCTCATGCTCAGCACGTTCTGCTCGCTGCGAAACGAATGGCTCGCCGGCGCAGGGTTGGTCCCGATCGAACAACACAGTCTGCTCTCCGATCAGCGGACCGCAGCAATCGTCACGCCCGACGCACGCATTACGTGGTTCTGTGCGCCACGTCTCGATGACCCAGCCATCTTCGCGGAACTCCTCGGCGGACCAACCGCTGGCTATTTCTCGATTGGGACCCAAGACGGCGCAGCGCCAAGCCTGCAACGGTATGTCGACAACACGATGATGTTGGAGACGGTCTGGCAAGACGTGACGGTGACCGACTATCTCGATGTTTCCGACGGCCGCCCAAACCTGCTCGCTGGCCGGAGCGATGTGATCCGCCACCTGAGCGGAACCGGTATCGCCGTTGTCGAGTTCGCTCCACGCCTCGACTTCGGGCGCTTCCCCACCCAGATCGAGCAACGAACGAACGGGCTTGAGGTGAGCGGTGCGCGCGATCTGATTGTCCTTCGTGCGCCGGGTGTCGAATGGGATATCGAGTCGGTCGGCCAGCACCAAACGGCAACGGCACGAATCGATTTGTCGCAGGGGCCAGTCACGCTGGAGCTGCGTATCGGAACAGCAAGTCTTCGTGCCGAGGCTGAGGAGGCTCGCAAGCGAGATCACACTCGCCGATTCTGGGCGGACTGGACCGACAAGCTCGAAGTTCCTACGTCTGCAAGCGCCCACGTCAGGCGTTCCGCTCTCGTCCTTAAGGCTCTTGTGTATGGACCGAGCGGTGGCATAGCGGCGGCTCCGACCACGAGCTTGCCCGAGTACATCGGCGGCGTTCGCAACTGGGACTATCGCTATTGCTGGCTGCGCGACGCGGCGCTCAGCGCGGCGGCCTTGGTCCGCCTCGGCAGTCACGAAGAGGCCATGGACTATCTCGATTGGGTTCTTGGAGTTCTCGATGCCGGCGATGGGCAGCCCGAGCGTCTCAATCCGCTCTACTCGCTCGACGGCGGCAAGCTCCCTCCCGAAGCCGACATCACCGAGCTCGCTGGGTACGGGGGATCACGTCCGGTTCGGGTGGGGAACGCCGCCGACAATCAAGTTCAGCTCGACGTCTTCGGTCCGATCGTCGACCTTGTGCACTTGTTGGGTGAACGGGGCGCGCCCCTGTCTGCACGTCACTGGCGTTTGGTCGAAGCCATGGTGGCTGCGGTGGAGCTGCGCTGGACCGAACCAGATCACGGAATCTGGGAGATTCGTGCTGCCCCAAGACACCACGTGTATTCGAAGGTCATGTGTTGGGTGACGGTCGATCGAGCGATTCGAATCGCTGCGGAAGTCTTCGAACGAGAGCGGCCCGAGTGGGAGCTGCTGCGCGAGACCATCGCGAATGACATCTTCGAGAACGGCTGGAATGACACGGTGCAGTCGTTCACTGCGGCCTACGACGGCGTCGACTTGGATGCGTCGGTGCTGAGCGTTGGCCTCTGGGGGCTTGTCGACGCTGATGATCCTCGGTTTGCCGGCACGGTCCGCGGGGTCGAGGCACAGCTGCGGGAAGGACCGACCGTCTACCGCTACCACCACGACGATGGGCTTCCCGGCGCCGAAGGCGGCTTTCATCTGATGACGTCGTGGCTGATCGATGCCTACGCAATGTTGGGCGAGACCGAGGAGGCCGAGAGTCTGTTTCGCAAGCTGCTCGCAACAGCCGGCGACACTGGGTTGCTCTCTGAGGAATATGATCCGGTCGCTTGTCGCTCACTCGGCAACCACCCTCAGGCGTACAGCCATCTCGGCGTGATCAACAACGCGCTTCGGTTAACGAACGAGTAACCAACTGCTCAACGTCAGCGCTCGCCAGAAATCCGGTAAGTGACTTGACGAATGCTCGCGGCAGCGCGAATGTGTCGTTAGTCACACTGTTGGTGACGACAAATCAGACGGGCTTCCCCAACGTTCTCTCACACCAGGCAGACAGAGGCCGCTCGCGGCCGGTTGAGCCATCGGGAACGAGTAGAGATAGCACGGCGAGATTTGTATGAGAGGGGCTGCCGCAAGGCGGCCTCTCTCTCGTTTTTGATCGTTTCCTGGCGACGGGCCGTCAGCTCGCCCGATATCGGGCGGTCAATCCACGTTTGACCGAGAACTCGAAGTCGATGACGAGACATCTGAGGTCATCGACGTTGTTTGGCCATTGGCGAACTTCGTACCGGACCATTGCTTGATCGAACCAGCTAACGAGTTGGCGCGCATCGGTGGTCACCTCGTCGTGCACGAGCCGAGAGCAACCGTGCGAACAGAAGATCTCGCCTGTCGGGGTGAGAACCGCGTCGCACGGATGCCCCGAGACGCCATGCTGCGTGTCGGTTGCGAGCACCCAACCAAACGCCGTCTTGGTCGAACCCCGAGCGCTACTGCGGGGCGAGCTCGGCCGACTCACTCGCGAATTCGTCCGAACATCGCGAAGCCGAACCCGGGCAAAGGTTGCTGCCGTGACGATCATCCGCGACTGGATTTCAAGGAGGCGACTTTGCGCTGCGCCATCTTTGGAGCGGGCAAAGTTCGACCTCGCCGCTCGTTGTTCGGCCGCACAATACGCGCAACCAACCGCCGACCGGTGAAGGTGCTGCCCGCACCGCACCTGCAAGCACTGCGGGCACGCCTCTTTGGCCAACGCGCCGCATCGACATTGCGCCATGATCCCGCCTTCCCGCCTGACGTTCCGCTTCCTATGACCTTACTGGTGTTGATACACCAATTCATTCTCGCCGACATGTCTTGCCAACGCACCGGCCGCAGTAGTTGCACCCGATGTCGAGTCGGTACTGGCCAGGTAGAACTCGATTGCCAAACGTCTCAGGTCTTCGATGCCTGCTGGCCATGGCGTTAGGCCGTAACGCTCAAAGGCGCTCGCGAACCATTCCGAAATGGCCCAGTAGTCGTTCGTGAGCGACTCGTTCGTGAGCCGACCAATCCCACGATCGCAATAGATCTCGCCGGTCGCCAAGAGCACTATGCGGTATTCGTAGGGGATATCGGTGTGGTCAACTTCGGTCGCGAGAACCCACCCCGCAATCGACTCGGCGACGAGCTTGCGTCGGCGCGACGACCGCGTGACACCGATTTCCGCGTTCGGTGGGATATCGGCCATGTAGAAGTCGGCGAAGTTTCGACACGCGGTGAGCATGCGGGATTGCACGCTGGACATCGTTGCCTGAGCTGTATTTCGCAGCTCCGCTGTGTTTCGCAGCTCCGCTGTGTTTCGCAGCGCAGGTGTGTTCAGCCCGAGTGTGTTGATCGAAGTTTCAGAGCCGCAATACCGACACTCCTCATGGCCGTCGGAGAGGTGCGTGACACAACGAACTTGCAAACATCGTCCACACGCCCGATTCGCACTCGCACCACATCGACAATCAGCCATACACCCGCTTCGTCCCGTCTTCGCGCTTTGCACGACTGTATATCGACTCGGACAGCAATAACCGCATTTATGGCCGTAGATCTGTCGAATGTCGCCGTTGATCAGCTCACCAATATTCTTCGAAGTGGATGTTGCCAGGCTGGTTTCGTTTGTTGATTGTGAAGCCTCGGTCAACCAGCAGTTCGATCACGCCGGTGGTCTCGGGGTACGACACGCCGGTGGTTCCCTCATCATCGACGGTTTCTTCGGGAAGACCAATCATGGCCGGATTGCCGCAGAGGAACGCATGGGTGTTTCCCGGATCGAGCGGCGTTCCAAGCGCCGCTTCGATGTCGCCGTCTCGAATAAGGTCCTGCAGGTATCGCTTTGGCACATCTGCTTCTCGGGTCGGCATTGGTAAATAGTGATAGTTCGGGAAACGTTTCTCGAGCGCCCGGTGCGCATCGATATACCCGAGGTCCTTCCAATTGCGCACCGTCACGGTCGAGACAATGGGTCCGGTATGGCCTTTGCGAAGCAGCTCGACGACCATCGAATTATGCGGCGCTTCACCAGTGCCAGTCGCAAAGAACACGACTGCGGCTTCGGGATTGGTGACCGCGCTCAACGTGTAACGCCCCGCGACCTTGGGGCCGAGGTAGATGCGATCACCAACCTTCTTTGTAGCAAGTCTGGGCGTCAGCGCCGACACGTGATCGTCGTCTGCGGGCACCAGCACGATATAGAATTCGAGCTCCACGGTGTCGGGCGGCGCGAAATAGCCGGACGCTTCGAACATGGCATGCGATATCGAGTACGAGCGGCGAATGAGCTTGTGCCAGCGGGCGTCGATGCCTGGGTCGACACAGTTGTCGACTCGGTCTTCCCAGTAGCCAAGACCAAGCGATGCGTATTGCCCGGGAATATGTGACGTGTCGCCGTGATCTGGGCGAACACGCAGCACCCAAAGGTCGGAGTGTCGCTGCTCGAACCTGGTGATCGTTGCGTTGTAGTGCTCTTCTCGGAGCTCGGCAATGGCCGATTCGTGACGCACCCGACGCTGTACAACCGACGGCGCTTCTGGTAGTTCAAGCTCGGGAAAGCAGGCGTTGGAGAGGAGCCGACCAATCTCCCACGCATGGCCGTGCGGAACGTCGATGTCGGGTTCGGCGACTCCGAGGAACCAGACCTTGTTGCTGTCGATTGCGGCGGAGGTGATGTTCAGTTCGCTTCGTGGCACGCGTACACGCGTCGAGGCGAACACGATGTGGTCGAACTCGAGGTCGGGTGTGCGGCGGTCGTTGAAATAGGCAATGGGAAACTCGTCTTTGTCGCCGATGCCATCGGGGACCGAGCGATACAGAATGGTTGCCCGGCGTTCGTGTTCGAGCTTTCGAATCATCGAGTCGGCGACCGGCGCCAGCTGCGCGGGATCCATGCCGCCCGCAGCGACGACCACACCTGCACCTGCTGCGGCTGCTTGACCAGCGAGCTCGACTGCATGGTTGGTGTGGCCAATCACCAAGATGTCACTGTTGCTCAAATCTTCGGGAAGGGTATCGATGGTCACCCGACCCGACAGCGCTGTCGCGACCGGCGGTTCGTACGACGGGTCGCGGTGCAGCTCGGCAATGAGGCATCCTTTGGCAACGTAGGTCCGTTGTTCGGTGGTGACGATGACGTTGGTTCCGTCGTGATCGATGCCGAGCAGTTTTTCGCCGTAGCCGACTTCGAGCCGGTGTTCGGGAACGAGTTCGGGAAAGGCAATGGCGTTGCCTGGTTCGATGACTCGCACTCGGGAAAGGCCGGCTCGCTGCGTCGATATGGCGACGGACAGACCGCCGACAGTGCCACCGATAACGATCAGGTCGTATTCGGCTCGATCACTGCGTTGATCGTTTTTGTTATTGGACATCGCAATCTCCCGCTCGCCTCGCAGAATCCTACCTCGGCATGGGGTTCGGTCGAATCGTGGAATTTGCTGGCGGCAGGAATCTTCGAAGCCGTCTCGTAGTTCGTATGCTTGTCATGATGAAAGAATCGCCCGTTGCTGCGGCAGCCTCCTCCCAATCGTCTGCTGGTGCAGATGTCGACGCTGCCTCGATCGAAGCGGAGGTCGCCAAGGTGATCGCTGCCGTGCGCCCTGCGGTGCAGGCGGACAAGGGCGATATCGAGCTCATCTCGGTCGATGTAGAAACCGGAATCGTCGAGGTTGAGTTGATGGGGGCATGCGTGAGCTGTCCTGCGTCCACGTCGACGCTCAAGGCCGGAGTCGAGCGGATCATGAAGGACCGCGTGCCGGCGATTACCGAAGTCGTCAATATTGGCCAGGTCTTTTACTCCGACGGCACGGCGGTCACGCTGTAGTGCGCCTCGTTCTCGCCCACCAGGGTGGTTGGGACGAGATCTTGCTCGTCGTTGGCCCTATCGCCATTCTGGGCGGTCTGTTGTGGCTCGCGAACCGTCGAGCAGACCGCCTCGGCGACAACGTCGACTAGCGCTACCGACCGATTTGGGGTCAGACCCCAAATGTGCCGGTAGTGACCTGTTGTGGCTCGCGAACCGTCGAGCAAACCGCCTCCGCGACAACGTCGACTAGCGCTACCGACCGATTTGGGGTCAGACCCCAAATGTGCCGGTAGCTGCGTTAGCCAGCGGGGCGTTCGTGAATGGTGGCGCCAAGTTTGCGCAGATCTCCCGCGAGATCCGGGTAGCCACGACAGACATGTCCGTGGTCCGCCACGATCGTCTGCCCATCTGCTCCGAGCGCCGCAACGATTAGCGCTGCGCCGGCTCGAATATCGTGGCTCACCACGTTGGCCCCCTGCAGACGCTTCACGCCCTTGATCACCGCATGATTGCCGTCGGTGCGCACCTCGGCCCCCAGCTTGACCAGTTCATCGACGTAGCGGAATCGGCCAGCGAAAAGGTTCTCGGTCACGATGCTCGTGCCGTCAGCGACACACAACATCGACGCCAGGAAGGGCTTGTAATCGGTTGCGACACCCGGATACGGAAGCGTCGAAAGATCGACCGCATGCAGACGTTGATTCGCCATCGCCCAAATGCCATCTCGGTCCGGTGAAGTGCGAAGCCCCATCTCGCCAACCTTCTGACAGACCATATCCATATGGTCATAACGGGCGTCTCGCAACAAAATTTCACCGCCGGTCACACCCAGCGCGGCAAGAAACGTGGCCGCCTGAATCCGGTCGGGGATGCATCGGTGACTGACCGGTTCCAACACCTCGACGCCAGTCACGGTGATCCGCGAACTTCCCGCGCCGACGATTCCGGCACCCATCTTGTTCAGCATCGACGCAAGGTCGGCAATCTCAGGTTCCCGAGCCGCGTTCTCGATATGGGTGACACCATCAGCGAGCGCTGCGGCCATCATGATGTTCTCGGTCGCACCCACGCTCGGGAAACCAAGAACGACCTCTCCCCCGGTGAGCCTGTCGGCAGTTCCAACCAGACCTTCGGGTTGCACATCGAAGGTTGCACCAAGCTTTTCGAGGCCGGTGAGATGCATGTCGATCGGGCGATGGCCAAAGTCGTCGCCGCCGGGAATGCCAACTTCGGCGCGTCCATAACGTGCAAGTAGCGGCCCGAGGATCGCCGTCGAGGCCCGCATCTGTTCGACGAGTTCAAACGGTGCCACCGGGCTGATATTGCGAATTTTAATCTCGACCACACCGGGACGACGAGACGTTTCAGCGCCCATTGACTCGAGCAGTTTGCACATCACGCCCACATCGAAAATGTCGGGCACGTTATAGATCGTGTGCGTGCCCTCAGCCAAGACGGTTGCCGCCATGAGCTTGAGGACAGAGTTCTTCGCTCCGCTGATCGTGATCTCACCAGAGAGTGGTGGGCCAGGTTCGATCACAAATTCGGTGGTGGACTGTCCGGACATCGCTGCCAGTATTACCCGAGTGACAACGCAGCGCAGGACACTCGTCGTGAATGACGATGAACTCGAAGGTCTCCGCGCCCGGAAAGACGGCATTCTGCTGGAACGCGTGGGGACCCTACCCGATACGTTCACACTTGAAGAAGGACCGTTTTCTACGTGGGAACGAGCACTTCACGTCACGTCGGGTGACCAACCGGGAACACATGTCGTCGACGAAGAGGTCACGTGGAAGCTCGGGGTTCCGGTCTTTGGGCTGTTGTTCTGGCTGCCGTTTTGGCTATACGTGCGTGGCGGCCAGAAGAACCCGAGTCCCTGGTGGGCGCCTGCAGGCCGGCTCGACACTCGGGCAGGCCACGCCATTGGCCTCCTCGGGGTAATCGCGATTGTCAACGGTTTCTTGGGCACCGTCATTGGCCAAACGCTCACCTTCGCCGCCGACGAGTTCTGCAACGAATTCGCTACATCTGCTGATGGCCTACGCACATGCGTCGACACTGCCCATGACACCTCGGCGCGGGCGAACGTTTTCACAATCGTTCGGGTGTCGGTCGTGTTGTCGCTCGCGTTGACCGTCGCTGCCGACCGTTTTGGCCGAAAGCGGGCGCTCACCGTTGCGGTGACGACGTCATGTCTGGCGACTGCCGCAGGTGCGTTGGCGCCGAGTTTGGCGCTGCTGACGGCAACGCAGATCGTGTCCCGTGGGCTCGCGACCGGGCTCACGATCGTGCTGCTCATCTTCGCCAGTGAAGAACTACCGCCGAAGAGTCGGGCGTACGGCGTGTCGATGCTGATCCTGCTCGCGGGGCTCGGCGCAGGAATGGTCGTGTGGATCCTCCCGCTTGCCGATGTTGCCGTGTGGGGCTGGCGGCTCGTCTACGGGGCAGCCTTGCTGTTTGTTCCATTGGCGTTGTGGGCTGGTAGCCAACTGCCGACCACCCGTCGCTTTGCCCTTCACGAGCGGCAAGGGACGTCACGATCGCTGTCCGAGCTGTGGCAAAGCCCAAAGCTGAGGAGTCGATTGTTGCTCCTTGGGCTCGGAGCATTGCTGGCGACGGTGTTTGCAACACCGGCCAGCCAATTCGACAACCAGTTCTTGCGGGACGAACTTGGATTCACGGCAAGTCGAATCACCATCTTTACGCTTCTCACCAGCACCCCGATCGGCATCGGCGTGATGGCCGGCGGCATCCTGTCGGATCGCATTGGCCGTCGTCCAATCGGTGCGTTCGGCACCGCGGTAGGCGTGACGATGTCGGTGCTGTCGTTCTTCTCGAACGAACTGTGGATCTTTCCTGTTCGTCTGGTCGGCGTCGTGCTCGGATCGGGTTTTGCCGTGGCGGGCCTTGCGGTTTACGGACCAGAGCTCTTTCCCACCCGCCTCAGGGGTACAGCCAACGGGGTGATCACTGCGTTCGGGGTGGTTGGAAGCGTGATTGGTTTGCAGTTGGTCGGGCGCTTGGCCGAACGATTCGACGCGTTTGGACCAGCGTTGTCGATCGCTGCGATTGCGCCAGCATTGCTGGTGATTTTGATCCTGCTTCGCTACCCCGAGACCGCGAACCTGACCCTCGAAGAGCTCAACGACGAGGCCCCGCTGCCCAATGACTCGGCAAGGATGACATAAGACCTTCGATGTCGACTGGAGAGTTCTCTTTGGCTCGCGGTAAGTTCGCGCCTGTGGTACTCGTGACACGACGACGACTGCTCCGGGGCGTGGGGGCAGCGAGCTTGGTAGGCATTGCGGGATGTTCTACCGCGAATGCGCAGCGGCCAACGCTCGTTCGCGCAACGCCAACAACCGCGGTGTCACGGCGTTTTGGTCAGGAGCTTCGCTCGCCCGGACAAGCCATTGCTGACGTCGAGGCTCCTCGCCAGGTGGGCAGCGACGATGTTGCAGACAGCGCATCACCAAATCCGGACAACAACCCGCATCGCTCGATTATCGCGACGGCCGCAATCCCGCAGATCGAAGTGTTCGCCGATCCCGACGACGGTGCTGAAGTAACGCACGTCATGGACAACCCCACAACGACCAACGGCCCGCTTGTGTTTCTGACGACGGTCAACGCTGGCGACTGGCATCAGGTGCTTCTGCCAGTCCGCCCGAATGGTTCGACCGGATGGGTTCGGGGAACCGACGTGCAATTGGCCGAACACCTCTATCGAATTCAGGTCGATCTTGAAGACTTTCGGCTGCGCGTCTTTGAGAACGGTCAGACCATCTTTGATGCGGTCGCCGGTGTTGCGTCGAATAATACGCCGACGCCCGGTGGCGTCTATTACCTGACCGAGCTCCTGGCGCCGATCGTTCCCAACAGCGCCTACGGCGCCTTTGCCTACGGACTATCGGGTTTCTCTGAAGTGTTCGAGACGTTCAACGGTGGTCCGGGTCAGCTCGGAATCCACGGGACGAATGATCCAGATACGCTCGGAACTGCGGTCAGTGCTGGGTGCATTCGCCTGCACAATGACGATGTGACGAGGCTCTCGACGTATCTTCCTCTCGGCGTTCCAGTGACGGTTCGGGCATAGCAGCGTTGCGTCGTTGCAGCCCTGTTGCCAATGGCTGTGCGCTTGCCGAGCGGCATTATCGAAGTGCGGTCGCAACGAGAGCAACGACTGCGGCTTCTTGTTTGCCTTTCGGTGAATGACCACCACTGACCCAGTGCATCTGTGTCGGTCCGGCGATTGCACCGATGTGCTCGCCGAATTCATCGGGGGTTCCAAACGGATCCTTCTCGCCGGAGATGAAGACAGTCGGCACCGTCATGTCACCGAAGTGTTCGACCCGAAGGTTGTCTGGTTTGCCCGGTGGGTGCAGCGGGTACGAGAGCAACAGGAGGCCGCCAACAGCAAGCCCGTCTGCCGCTGCGACAGCGCACGACCGACCGCCAAAGCTGCGCCCGCCAATGACCAAGTCGGTGGTCTCCACACCGAGTTGATCGGCGAATTCGGTGGTTGCCTCGGTGACTATCCGGGCCGCCTTCGCCACGCTGGTTGTCCCGAGCGTGAGCCGCAACACGGGAAGGTCAACTGCGGCTTCGATCGCGACGAGGGTCGAGTGATCTCGATTTGCGCCAGCTCCGGGAGTGAGCACCAGGCCAGCGCACGTTTTGGGTAGCACCATTGCCGAACTCTATTGGAGCAAGATCTCTCGTGCCTTCGATAGCTCAGCAATCCGTTCGGCCGCGGATTCTTCGCCTGCGCCATGATCTGGGTGAGCGCTTCGGAGCAGTCGCCGATAGCTGCGTTGTACGTCCTTTGGTGCGAGCTCTTCGCCAGCTTCGAGTTCGAGAACTCCCATTGCCCAGATCAGCGGGCTCGATGCTGTGGCGTACGCGCCGGATCGCATGCGCATGCCGACCTCGGCGCCGACCAGATAGTCGATCACTCCCGGCCCAATGGGGCCAACCCACTCGAGACCTCGGCGAAGCACCGCCATAACGTCGGCTCGCCGTTCGAGTGGCACTTCTCCACATGCGTACACCGCTGCGAGCGCGCTCTGGGCCGGCAGCCCCTTGGCAGTTTCAAGCTCGAAGCGGAGTCCATCTTCGCTACTCACAAGCCGATGCTCGCTGCGGCTCAGTCCAACAATGTCGGATTGGAGCCGGTGGCGCAGGCGTGGCTGACCAATCTTTTGGCCTCGTTCCACCTCGTCCATAAGGGTGGTCATCTCGTCGCGGAGGTCGCCGTCGAGGTCGCCGGCGAAACGGGCGAGCACTGCGCCGAGGAGCAGCCCGCCGGGGCCTGGAGCTGGATTGGTTGGGATGGTGACTTGGCCGAGGGCGACGCGTCGGGTGGGTGCGATGGGGCGAGAGTGCCACACCTCGAGCGACGCGAGAATCATGATGCCAAAGGGTAACGACGGTTCGGGTCCAGGACGAAGCCCAACGCAACAACTTTCATTCGAACTTTCATTCGTTCTTGATCCGTGGCGAGCAGGGTCAGATCGTTCCCTCGAGAATCTCGTAGAGCTCCTCGGCTGCCTCGATGACTTCGTCTTCTCCTCGGTTGTCGCTTGTCAGGACCTCGACGACGTTCGCGGCGCGGAGCCTAATCTTTGACCAACGACCGCTGTCGAAACCAAATGGGGTCCGAATGTCCGAGAGCAAGTCGGCGTGGTTGACAATATTGCTGGTCACCTTGGTGTCGCCAGGGTTTTTCTTGAGCTTGTTCGCAAGTACACGGACGTCGCCGAGAAGATCGTTGAGTTCGATACCTTCCATGACCTCGCTGGCGTCACCGAGCTCGTCTTCGATTGCGAGCCGCTCGCTCAGGTTCTCGATGATCGTGTCGACTTGCTCCTCGTCGGCTTCGGTGATGACGAGTTCGCCGTCTTGGTCGAACTCGTGGGCAATGCCGTTGAGACCGAGTGTTTCGACGAGGCTCTGCTGGTTCTCGGCGCTCCAGTCTTCCATGCTGTAGCCGATCTTCTCGGCGTCGTCTGGAATTGCGGGACCGTCGAACTCCTCTGCTTGTTCAACAAGCGCGTCGACACGGCCTTCGTCGGCTTCGCGAACAATGAGGACTGCCCCTTGCCAACCGTGGGCGATCTTCTCGCTTGTCACAAGTCCTTCGAGCATGCGCCGCGCTTCAAAGGACCACTCGTAGAGCTCGTAGGCGATTTGTGGTTCGTCCTGCTCGCCCACTTCCTCTGGCGGGGTTGGCTTCTCTTCGACCAATCCCACGGCGCATTCAGCACACTCCGTGACTTCGTCGACATATTCGCGTGCGCATTGGAAGCAGTACATGGTTGGCATAGGTCTAAAAGGTACTCTGCCCAGAGGGTTACGTTGCACGCAGAGCTGCCGATAAGCATGTATGTCGGTGGCCGCGGGCCACGTACGCACTATTTCGCTGCTCCAAGCGGAATGTTCATCTGGAAGGCAAGTGACATGTCCAACCGCACAAACCCAGATCGCAACCTGGCGCTCGAGATGGTTCGAGTTACCGAGGTCGCGGCGATCGCTGCATCACGCTTTATGGGACGTGGCGACAAGGAAGCTGCCGATGGTGCCGCGGTCGACGCAATGCGTTCGCAGCTCGCCTTGGTGGCAATGGATGGCACGGTCATCATTGGCGAGGGCGAAAAGGACGAAGCGCCGATGCTCTTCAACGGTGAGAACATCGGAAACGGTGAACCGCCGAAGGTCGACATTGCGGTCGACCCAATCGATGGCACAACACTTACTGCACTCGGTCGCTCGAACGCACTTGCCGTGATTGCTGCGAGTGAGGGTGGCACCATGTTCGACCCGGGCCCTTGCGTGTACATGAACAAGATCGCTGTTGGTCCCCGGGCCGCCGGAGCGATCGATATTCGCAAGACCGCAACCGAGAACCTCGAGTTGATCGCCGACACGATGAACAAGCGTCTCTCGAATCTCACGGCGGTCATCCTCGATCGCGATCGGCATGTGGAGCTGATCAAAGAAGTTCGTGCTGCGGGTGCTCGCATCCGTCTCATTCCTGACGGCGATGTGGCCGGAGCGATCTCGACGGCGTGGCCCGATGCTGGCGCCGATGTGCTGCTCGGCATCGGTGGAACGCCTGAGGGTGTCATCTCTGCCGCCGCTCTCGCTGCGATGGGTGGAGATCAGCAAGGCATGTTGTGGCCGCGAAATGAAGCGGAGCGCAAAGAGGCCATCGACGCTGGGTACGATCTCGAAAAGGTGCTGTACATCGAGGACATGGTCAACGTTGACAACTGTTTCTTTGCCGCTACCGGCATCACCGACGGAGATCTTCTTCAGGGTGTCCACTTCGATAAGGGTGTGGCAAAGACGCAGTCGCTCGTGATGCGTTCTCGTTCTGGGACGGTTCGTCTCATCGAAGGTCAGCACCAGCTCGAGAAGGTCGCTCGCGTCTGAGCTTCGGCGTGTGGCGTATTAGGGTTCGGTCATGATCGATCTGACTTCTACGCTTCATCACGCTGACTCGGGCTTTGAGATTCATAAGGTCGTTGTCGGTCCGGTCGACAACAATGTCTTTGTCTTGCGCTGTACCGAGACTGGCGAAAGTTTGCTCATCGATGCAGCGAACGAACACGAGCAGCTGCTCGAATTGGCCAAGGCGCTGAACGTCCGGCGCATTGTTGAGACCCATGGGCATTGGGATCACATCGCAGCTATTCCGGCGATGCGAGATGCTGGGTATTCGGTGGGGGTCACCCAGGAGGACTCGTCGATGCTCGATAGCTACGACGAGATTCTCGAAGACGACACGATTATTGAGGTGGGCCGTCTGAAGCTACGGACGATTCACGCGCCCGGCCACACGCCGGGCTCGATGTCGTTCAAGCTCGAAGGTGCGCCGATTTTGTTCAGTGGTGACACCTTGTTTCCTGGTGGTGCGGGCGCGACCAAGTTCCCGGGCGGCGATTTCTCGCAGATCATGACGTCGATCGACGAGCGCTTCTACAGGGTGCTGTCCAATGACCACCTCGTTCTTCCCGGCCACGGCGACGACACCACGATCGGCACCGAAAAGCCGCATTTCGATGAATGGGTCGCCCGCGGCTGGTAGCTAATCGTGCCCTTTGGGGTCAGACCCTCCCGAACACATTTACGCCTAATCGTGCCCTTTGGGGTCAGACCCCGGCGGACACGATTAGCACTCGTCACTCGGTTCGAGCGGGGGGTTTCTTTCCAGCTGAAATAGACTGTGAACTATGGGTGCACCGCTGTTTGAGCTTTCCGATGTCCACATCTCTACCGCTGACGGAGTCGAGATCGTCAAAGGCGTCGACCTCACGATCAACGCGGGCGAGATTCATGCCTTGATGGGGCCGAACGGTTGCGGCAAATCAACCCTCGCGTCGGCCCTCGCCGGCAGTCCCGAATATGAGATCACCTCCGGCACGGTCCTACTGCACGGCGACGATATCGCCGACTGGGATCCCGATGTCCGAGCTCGTGCCGGCATCTTCCTCGCCTTCCAATACCCCCAAGCCATCCCGGGCGTATCGGTCCGCAACTTCCTCCAGCAAGCCGTGAAGGCCCGCACTGGTGAAGACGTCTCGACCATCGAGATCTACATGGCGCTGTCAGAGTGGATGGAAACCCTCGGCATGGACACAGCGTTCATGGATCGTTTCCTCAACGAAGGTTTCAGCGGCGGCGAGAAGAAGCGCAACGAAATCCTCCAGATGGCCATGCTCAAGCCCGAAATCGCCATCCTCGACGAGACCGATTCTGGTCTCGACATCGACGCCTTGCGCATCGTGGCTGAAGGGGTGCAGGCCGTGCGGGCTCAAAAGACCGACCTCGGCGTGCTCGCAATCACCCACTACCAGCGCTTGCTCGACTATCTCCAGCCCGACCACATCCACGTGATGTCCAACGGCAAGATCGTCCAAAGTGGCGGCATGGAAATCGTCGAAACGATCGAAGCTGATGGCTTTGACGCCTTTGTAGGTGCAGGCTGATGCCAGTCGACTTCTCGACTATCAAAGCCGACTTTCCCATCTTTGATCGCCAGATCAACGGCAAGCCGATCGTCTACCTCGATTCGGGCGCCACATCGCAGAAGCCGCGAGCAGTGCTCGACGCAATGGACAACTACTACCGGAACCACTCGGCGAGCGTGAACAGGGGCGCCTACCAGCTCGCCGCCGAAGCAAACGACCTCGTCGACGACGCCCGGGCGTCTGTCGCCAGGTTTATCGGGGCTCCGAGCAGTAACGAGATCATCTTCACCAAAAACGCCACCGAAGCAATGAACCTCTTCGCCTACAGCTGGGGGCACGCGAACCTCGGCGAGGGCGATGTGGTTGTCATCTCCGAGATGGAACACCACGCCAACATTGTTCCCTGGCACATGCTCACCCAGTCAAAAGGCATCGAACTCCGCTGGATCCCCCTCACCGAGTCGGGCGAGCTCGATTTGTCCAACCTCGATGCGTTGCTCGACGGAGCGAAGCTCGTTTCGGTGACCGCAATGTCGAACGTGCTCGGCACGATGAACCCAATCCGCCGTCTCGCTGATGCTGCGCACGCGGTCGGCGCAATCATGATGGCCGACGGTAGCCAATACGTCCCTCATGTCCCGACCAATGTCACCGAGCTCGGTGTCGACGCAATGATTTTCACCGGACACAAGATGCTCGGCCCGACCGGCGTCGGCGTGCTATGGGGAACGACCGAGCTGCTCGATGCAATGCCGCCGTTTCTCGGTGGTGGCGACATGATCATGCAGGTCACCAAAGAGGGGTTCACCACCAATGCACTCCCCCACAAGTTTGAAGCCGGCACGCCGATGGTCGCCGAGATCATTGGCCTTGGGGCCGCGGTCAAGTATCTCGAGAACATCGGGATGGACAATGTTCGCGAGCACGAGGTTTCGCTCACCGCCTATGCGTTGCGGTCACTGAAGGAACGGTTCGGCGACGACATCACGATTCATGGTCCGTCGGAACCTGCGAGTCGGGGTGGGCTGCTGTCGCTTGTATACAAGGACGTCCACCCGCACGATCTCAGCCAGGTCCTCGATCAGGCAAACGTGTGCGTGCGCGCGGGCCACCACTGCGCAAAACCGTTGATGCAGCTGATGGGTGTGAACTCGACCGCGCGTGCGTCGCTTCACGTGTACAACGATGAGTCTGATATCGATGCGCTCGCCGACGCACTCGAATCAGCTGATGACATCTTCGGCGGATTGGGGTTCTAAATGCCTGGATTGGAAGACCTCTATAAAGAGATCATTCTCGACCACTACCGCAACCCCCGAAACCGGGGAGAGCTCCCTCCTCCGGCATGCAAAACGGAGGGTTTCAACCCGCTGTGCGGTGATGAGATCGTCGTCTATGCCCACATCGTCGATGACCAGATCGTCGATATCAAGATGGGCGGGCAGGGGTGTTCGATCAGCCAGTCGTCGGCATCGATGATGTCGCAGGCAGTGAAGGGCAAGACCATCGATGAGGTCAAACAACTGACGAACGACTTCAAGGCAATGATGTCGATCCCGGGCAAGGGCGCAGCGTCGAGCAGCGAAGCCGACAGTGCCGAAGCCATCGCCGCGGCCAAAGCAGCCGCTAGCGCAGGCGATGCGGGCAATATCGCAGCCACCACAGCCGGTGCGGCCGAGAAACCAGATCTTTCAATGGGCGACCTGTCAGCGTTGAAGGGCGTCGTGAAGTTTCCTGTCCGCATCAAATGCGCAGTGCTCTCGTGGAACACGCTCCTCGAAGCAATCGAGCAGGCCGAGGCGTCTTAGCTCACCGGCGAGCGGCGATCCGATCGACGTCTGCTTGGACCATCTCGATGATGAGGTCTTCGAATGACACCTTTGGTTCCCAGCCGAGCTGTTCGCGCGCCTTGGTTGCGTCGCCAATGAGCAGGTCGACTTCGGCAGGCCGGTAGTACTCGGGGTCGACAGTCACGTACTGTTCGTAGTCGAGGTCGAGCGCCCCGAAGGCAATTTCGCAAAGGCGCTGGACCGTGTGCGTCTTGCCGGTGCACACCACATAGTCATCGGGTTCGTCCTGGTGGAGCATCCGATGCATGGCGTCGACGTAGTCGCGGGCGTGACCCCAATCCCGTTGTGCTTCGAGGTTCCCGAGGCGAACCTCATCCTGCAATCCGGCCTTGATGCGGGCGGCGGCCTGGGTGACCTTGCGGGTGACGAACTCGGTGCCGCGGCGAGGACTCTCGTGGTTGAACAAGATGCCCGAGCACGCAAACATGTCGTAGCTTTCGCGATAGTTGACCGTGATCCAGTGGCCGTAGACCTTGGCGACGCCATAGGGGCTACGGGGGTGGAAGGGTGTGGATTCGTTCTGTGGGGATTCGGCGACTTTGCCGAACATCTCGCTCGATGAGGCTTGGTAGAACCGTGCGTGTGGGTTGACCATGCGGATGGCGTCGAGCAACCGGGTGACGCCGAGCGCGGTGATCTCGCCGGTGAGCACGGGCTGGCCAAACGAGGTTTGCACGAACGACTGAGCTGCAAGGTTGTAGATCTCGTCGGGTTCATGGTCGCGCAGTACGTGCACCATGGATGCCCCGTCGATGAGGTCGCCTTGTGCGAACGTGATGTCGTCTTGGATGTGGTCGATGCGTTCGAAATTAACCGTGCTCGAGCGACGGAGCATGCCCACAACGTCGTACCCCTTTTCGAGAAGGAGCTCGGCGAGGTACGAACCGTCTTGTCCAGTGATTCCGGTGATCAACGCTTTGGGCATCCGGTCAGCATAGAAGCGGCGGCGCCGGTGTTCACCGAAGGTTTTGATCGAGTCGCGTCGTCACTGGGTTGGTAGTACTGAGAGGATGGACTCTCGAGGCGAAAGGATGCCACGATCATGAAACTGCTTTGGCCCGTGGGCCTCGTATTGTCGCTCGTGTCGACCGGCGTTGGTGCACGGATCGACGCTCTTGAGCGTGGCGCAGGCCTGCTGTGGCCACTGTTTTTTGCGTCGACTGCGGCGAGCGTTCTGCTGTTGGCGTTCTTGTTGTTCGATTACAAGCGTGATGTTGGTTCGAAGTATCGGGGCAGCGACATTTTGCGCATGCGCGTCGCGGTGATCACCTTTGGCGATATTGGCATCATCTTGTTGGTGGTGGGTGTCCCTCTCGCCGGGATTGGGCTGCTCGCGCTGACCCTTGCGTGTTATGCACACGGGACGATCGCCAGCAAGGAGCTGCGTGCGTTGCATGCAGAGTGGGATGCCGAGCGTGAAGCTGGCGAAGCGGCTCGGAAGGCAACGGCCGACGCGAGCACATAAGTCCGGACATATTCGGCTCGTTACGCGTGGGGTCCACCACAAGGTGTGGTCGAAGCACTAGGTTATGCAACTATGGGCAAACGCCGCCATCTGGCAGCGTTAGGGGCGACGTTCGCCCTGTCCGTCGCCGCCTGCGCTGCCACAGATACCCCCCTCGCAAACGCACCGGAACTCTCACTGGCCCCAAAGCCAGAAACGAGTGTTGCTAGTGACTCCACGGATTCGTACTCGTTTCCGGGAGCTCTTGCTGACGCCAGCTTTATTCAACCCGATACGTCGGGAGATAGTTGCGTTGCGAGCCATTCGGCGCAGGTGACCGTCCTCAGCACCGCAACTGGTGAAGAACTGTGGTCGTTCCCTATTCCTGAGCCTGGCAGTTTGTCTGCGGCAAACAACACCACCGCGTTCATCTCGTTTCGGGCCGATCGCGGTCAGGCGCCGGGAATTGGTGCGCTCGACCTCGGTGATCAAGCGCCCATGTGGCAGCGCTTTTTCGATACCGAACCCCAAGACATGACCCTTACCGCCGAGAGTCTCATCGTGGTCACGCGTGACACGGTGCGGGC
>CALKGG010000052.1 GCA_938084885.1 uncultured Acidimicrobiales bacterium | reverse complement strand
CCGCCCGAGAACGTTGCGTTGCACCCAAGGCCGCCCGTGCCGCCCGTTGGGGTGCCGCCGCCGTTTCCGGTGGTGCAGTCGATGTCTTGGAACGGGTTGGTGTAGTTCGGTCCGCGGAGTCGGGCGGTGAGGGTGTCGCCTGCGTTGGCGGAAATGGTGGTTGTGCTGGTGGTGACGCTGGCTACCCAGGTGCCGTTGCGCAACAGGTTGAGGCTGCTGCCGCGGTCGCCGGTGAAGGTGATGGTGGCGTTACCGCCCGAGAAGGTTGCGTTGCACCCAAAGCCGCCGGTGCCCGGGCTCGGCGTTGGCACGGGCGTTGGCGTGTTCCCAATCGGGAAGACCCCATGGCGACCAATACCGCTCACTCCGCCGAGGCGACTGCCATCGTGGCCAATGAGCAAACCGAGCGAATCATCCCACGTCAGGCTTTGGACGCCAATAAAGGTGTTCGAACCAGGGTTCCAGTCGAGCGATTTGCCCGTATTCGGATTCAACGCACCAATCTGCTCGCGCTGGACAACCTGATCGCCAAGAATCACCGGCCCCTGATTTCCACCGAAACCAAACGCTGTGTCCGGATCACCCGGAAACGGGTTGGTCGAACCTGGCGCCTCTTGGAACTGGAAATGTCCTCCAACAAAGACCACGTCGTTGTTGATCGCCACACCCAACACGGTGTCGAAATGGCGCGAAACCCACGTCGCCTCAATGTTTGCGCCACCAAAGGTCGGGAATCGAACCGCAACGTCGTTGGTCGGAGGAATGTCATTGCCACTCGTCACGATCACGAGATAGCTGCTGTCAGGAGAAATCGCGAGACGGCGCATACGCAACCCCGCCGGCAAGCGGTCGAGCTCGTTTTCAAAGTGCAGCGTCCGCCAAGTACTGAGCGTTGTCGAGCCCGCCGAAACATTGAAACGGGCAATACCTGTGCGGGTTTGGCCGTCGATCCTGCGAGCACTGTGGCTGATGAACACATGGCTGCCATTCGGGCTGACCTCAAGCCAACGAACCCCGACGTCACCTTGACTCGCGGACGTCTCGAAATTGAAATCCGTCGCCGAATCGACCGCACCATTTGTTGCATTCACCGCAGCAAACGACTCGCGGGCCTGCCCGTTGACAAACTTGAAACGGCCACCCAAGTACACCTTGCCGTGGGCGACATCAATCGAGTTGACCGTCGCGTCGACCTGGGTCACGAACCCCGAATTCACGCTGCCGTCACTGTTTAGCCGAGCAACCTTGCGATGTGCCTCGCCGCCGACCCTATTGAACTGCCCACCGATATAGATGGTGTTCCCCGAGGCCTCGATCGAGTTGATGAAGTTATCGACCGTTGGCCGGAACGTCCCGTCGAAACGACCAGTGTCGGTTCGGTATGCCGCAATGTAGGGCTGGTTGATTGGACTGCCGCCAACGTCTTGGACTTGGGTGAACGACCCAACGACAATCACCCGGTTGCCAACCACGACGCTATCGAGCACCTCGCCGTCGATCACCCGCATCGTGTCGAGCCGTGGAGTCTCTAAAACCCCAGCCTCGGTGATCCCAACTTGCGCGTTTGCAGCGATCGAGAAAGACGCAATGACCGCGATCATTGCAACGAATAAGAGACCCGCCGGGAGAAGTGCTCGTCGAACGACGTACATGGTGTGCCCCGTGTGTAGGCCCGCCGTGAATGCCGCCAACGGGATGAACCTAACCGGGGGTGACAGCAACGTAAAGGGCGGCGCCTGTGACATGGGGAACCGTGAAAATTCGCGACTTTCTCCAGCTACCCCAAAAATGCTCGTGCCCGGTTGAAGTCCGAAGAACTCCAACCGGGCACGAAACCCCCACCGCTATCTGGACTAGCTAATTTCGTCTACGAAGATGATCGTCTGATCATTCTGTTCCCAGTTCGAGCGGTTCTCCTCGTTGTCCCAACCCCACAGCAAGACCTCGTGGCGACCAGTCATGTCAAACTCGACACCAGGAAGCGTCCAGGTGCCATCGGCGGCGAGATCGGCGAGGTTCCATGACCACTCATCGACCCACGCCTGACCGTTCCAGTACTGCTGGGTGCGCAGGTGCTGGAGTGTGACACGTACACGATCGACAGTTCCGTCGACATCGAACGCACTACCCGACAGCTCGGCGTTGCCGATCTCGAACGAGAGCGGACCGCCGTACGTCACTGCTGGGGAGATGCTCGAGCTCGAGAACGACGTGATCGTTGCCTGCTCGTTGTCTTCCCAGTTGGAACGGTTGCCACTGTCGTCAAAGGCCCATAGCAATACCGTGTATCGGCCCGGGAGGGTCAGATCGACATCGGGAACAGTCCACGATTCGCCGTTCAGTTCGGCGGTGTTCCATGCCCACGCATCGACCCATGCTTGACCGTTCCAGTATTGACGGGTGTTGATGTTCTGCACCACGACCTGGACTCGTTCGGTCGAACCGTCGGCATCGATTGCCGTACCGGACAGGTCGACAACGCCAGCATCTGGCTCGACTGGCTGCACGAACCGTGCAACGGGCCCAGTGACATCATCGGACGGAGGATCGACCGGCTCAGGTTCTGGTTGTGGTTCTGGCTGCGGCTGAGGCTCAGGCTCTGGTTGCGGCTCTGGCTGTGGCTGTGGCTCTGGTTGTGGCTCAGGTTGTGGTTCTGGCTGCGGCTCAGGCTCAGGTTTTGGTTCTGGCTGCGGCTCAGGCTCAGGTTGTGGCTCTGGCTGCGGCTCAGGTTCTGGTTGTGGTTCTGGCTGCGGCTGAGGCTCAGGTTGTGGCTCTGGCTGCGGCTGCGGCTGTGGTTCTGGTTGTGGCTCAGGTTGTGGTTCTGGCTGCGGCTCGACTGGCTCACCAGCACGAAGCGCAAGCGACCAACCAATCACACGCTGACCAGCATGCTCAGTCACTGCCACGCTCGCCGGGCTCGAACCCACACGAGTGTTGGGGTCGAGGGCAAGAACAGTATTCACACGGGCGTTCAACGTGCCAAACGACGACGAGAGCGTCGACAAATCGGGAGCAGCAAAGAACTCGGTGCTTGCCGACGTGCGCTCTGCCCAGTAGTGCAACACGGTTGCCTCACCAGGAATGTTCAGCGCAGGAGCACTATGTTCATGCGTGGTCGAATCCGTTGCGTTCGACCCAATCGCTGCAATCGGCGATGTTGGATCGACTCCACGGAAGGTCGCTATCTGCACGTCGGCCTTTACCGGGCTCGACAAGCGCGCCTGGACCGAAGCACCAGCGTCATCACCATCGAGCGAACGCCAGAACACAAAGGTGCGAAGGTTGCCGTTGGTCTGCCCACCAGCAGGGACCCAACCATCAGGCAACGACGCCGTCGTCGCTGCATCGTTGACCGAAACAAAGGCCACTGCAACGTCGCCGTTGAGTGCACCCGCTGGAAGATCGAGCGTGAACACGTTGTTCGTACCCGACGCTGTAGCCACATCGAGAGTGGTGATATCGGTGCCGCCGTTACCGACCGCAACCAACTGGGTGCGTTCGGAAACCTGGCCCGAGTTGTCGGTCACCCGGAGGGTTACCTCGTGGGTCTGGTTGTTGGCGAGTGAACGAGACGGTGTCTGACCGCTCGCTGTCTGGCCGTTGCCGAAGTCCCACGAGAAGGCGGTAATCGAACCATCGTCGAAGCTCGAGGATGCATCGAACGAACAATCATTCCCATCACAGGAGAACTCGAACATTGCTTCAGGCGCATTGTCGCCGCCGCCGATACCCGAAAAGATCGCCACGTGCGTTGCCTCGACTGCACCGCCCGATCCAGTGACTCCGCTCGGGTTGCTGATCTCGGTGAAGTCGCCACCGACGAGCAAACCGCTCGGCCCCGATTCGAGTTCCCATACGCCGTTGACCGAGTTGGCATCTGGATCCCACGGCAACAGCTCGCCGTTCGATGGGTTGAGTGAGAACAGCTTCTCGCGCCGAATAGCGTTCGAGTTGTTGCCGCCGTTTGCGTAACCATTTTCAGGAAAGTCTGGGTTTGGCGACCCATCGAGAAGCTCACGTGGCTCGTCAAACACGAACTGTCCGTGCGTTCCGAGGTAAAGCTCGTTCTCGGTTGCCTCGATTGCCTGGATGTCGCCATCGGCAACGCGATGCCAGATTGGCTCACCAGTGTTGGTGTATGCCCACACGGTGTTACCGCGAAGGCCCGAGCTACCGCCGGTGCCCAAGAAGAGGGTTTGGCGATCAGGGCTCAGCGATAGGGACTGCACCCGCTGAGGGGCTCCCTCGTTGTCATTCCAGTTCGGGTGAACCTCACCTGTTGCGCTTTGGAGACGCACGATGTTTTGATGCGGCTCGCCAACCGCGGTCTGGAAATTACCGCCGGCGTACACGTTGGTGCCGACGATCTCGAGGTCGAGAACGGTGCCGTCAGTTGTGCCGACCCACGACGGGTCGAGCTGACCCGACGTCGTGTTCAGCTTGGCGAGATTTGGCGACACGGCGCCACCAATGCGTCCGAACCGGCCGCCGGCGTAGACCGCTCCATCGTCAGAAACTGCGATTGTTTCGACCGTGTTGTTTGCGCCCGGGTTAAATGAGGCATCGAGCTCGCCGGTGAAGGCGTCGAGCTTTGCGATGTTGCTTCGAGCCGAACCATTGACGTTCGAGAAAAGGCCGCCGACGTAAATCTCGCTCTCGTCGGGGGATAGGGCCAGGGTGAATACCTCACCAGAGATGATTGGACGGAAGTTCGGATCGAGTTGACCGGTCGCAACGTCGATGGCTGCGAGGAAGCGCTGGGTTTCGCCGCCGACCCGGGTGAAGTCGCCACCGATGTAGAACTTGCCGTTGGCCTCAACAATGGCCTGAACCGGCGTTGGTGCTGTTGTGTTGGGGCTTTGGTCTGGATCGACCGAAACCGTTCCCAGCAGCGTCGTTGGTGGGTTTCGGGCAAGTGCGACTCCGGCCGTTGAGAGTACGAGGACTCCAAGCGACGCCGTAGCAATAGTACTTACACGTGTTGCATAGGTCTTGACTTTCGAGACCCGTGAGATATCAGACACTGAACTTCCTTCACAGAATTACATAGTTGGGGTTTGATATTGCTCACTGTCAGCGGTTCATAACAGTAGAACAACACGGAGAGTAGCATTCCTGTCACTCGTTGCAAAAGGAATTCTTTTGGTCAGAACCTGTCAAATTCCACCTCCTACACGCCGTTCCGGCCGCACGTATATGGGGCGCGAGGGCTATCCTGACGACAACGGTTTGAAAGGGTTCTTTATGAGCACAGCAGACATCGGCGTGGATCTCAGCAAGTACGAGCTTGGATGGTCCGACGCAGAGGACTACCTCTACAAGCCAAAGAAGGGCCTGAACACCGACATCATCAACGAGATGTCGTGGATGAAAGGCGAGCCCGCGTGGATGCGCGACTTCCGTCTCAAGTCCTACAAGCGATTCGAGAGCCGCCCAATGCCCAAGTGGGGCGGCGACATGTCCGAGATCTACTTCGACGACATCTTCTATTACATCAAGCCCACCGAATCGGTGAAGGACGACTGGGACGACATCCCCCAGGCCATCAAGGACACCTACGAAAAGCTCGGTATCCCAGAAGCCGAACGCAAGTACCTCGCTGGTGTCACTGCACAGTACGAATCAGAAGTCGTCTACCACCGCAACCGCGAAGACCTCGAAGAACTCGGCGTCATCTTCTGCGACATGGACACGGCACTTCGCGAACACCCCGAGCTCGTCAAGGAATACTTCGGCACGGTCATCCCGCCGAACGACAACAAGTTCTCCTCTCTTAACTCGGCCGTGTGGTCCGGTGGCAGCTTCATTTACGTGCCACCAGGCGTGCACGTCGATCAGCCACTCCAGGCCTACTTCCGCATCAACGCCGAAAACATGGGCCAGTTCGAACGCACCCTCATCATTGCCGACGAAGGCAGCAGCGTGCATTACATCGAAGGCTGCTCGGCCCCCGTCTACACCTCTGACTCCCTGCACTCCGCAGTTGTCGAGATCATCGTCAAAGATTCCGCGCGTGTCACCTACACAACCATCCAGAACTGGTCGAACAACGTGTTCAACCTGGTCACCAAGCGGGCCAAGGTCTACGCCGAGGGACACATGGAATGGATCGATGGCAACATCGGCAGCCGCCTCACCATGAAGTACCCATCGGTGGTCATGGTTGGGCCAAAGGCATCCGGCGAAGTGCTTTCCGTGGCCTACGCCGGCAACGGCCAGCACCAAGACGCCGGTGCAAAGATGGTCCACGCTGCACCAGAAACCACCTCCAAGATCGTCAGCAAGTCGATCAGCTCCGACGGTGGCCGAACCAGCTACCGCGGCCTCGTCCACGTTGCCGACGACGCATATGGCTGCAAGAGCCACGTCCAATGCGACGCGCTCATCCTCGATGAAGACTCGATCAGCGACACCTATCCCTACATGGAGATTGGTTCACGTGACGCAATTATCGGCCACGAAGCTACCGTGTCGAAGGTCGCCGACGAACAACTCTTCTACTTGATGAGCCGCGGTCTGTCCGAAGAACAAGCCATGGGTATGATCGTCAACGGCTTCATCGAACCCATTACCCGGACGCTCCCAATGGAATACGCCGTCGAATGGAGCCGCCTGATCGAGCTCCAAATGGAAGGCTCCATCGGTTAGCAGGGTTTGGCGAGCATTGCGCAGCTTTGCCTTGGTCATGTCTCACACACGGTGAGATTTGAATTGCTGAATGTCGCAGGCCTACACTGACCCTTGCGAGATTCGGTGGCCCACCCGTGGGCCTTTTCAACGAGAGACACGTGCAACAGCGCCTCACAAAAACACAGGCCTCAAACGGGCCGACGGAGCCGGGGACCGCGGAATCTTCTGTTACCAATCTCAATACCCGCCGTTCGGTTGGCGATGATCTTCACGTTGTCCGAGACCGCTCCGCCTACGAACGACGAGCAAAGCGTCCGTTCGATCTGCTGATTGGCTCAGCAGCCGCAATGGCGGCTGCGCCTTTGGCTGCTGCAATCGCTGCAGCGGTCCGCGTTGGACTCGGCAAACCAGTGCTCTACGAACAACAACGGGTCGGCGAAAACGGTGAGCTCTTCACCATTTACAAGTTCCGAACAATGCGACCAGATCGACGCCAGACGGTCATTGACCTGCCCGACGGTCATGATCGGCGCAACGGTCACAAACGCGACGACGATCCACGCCACACCGGCCTTGGCCGTCGCCTGCGCCAACTCAGCCTTGACGAACTTCCACAGATCATCAATGTCCTTCGCGGCGAGATGAGCCTTGTTGGTCCCCGCCCCGAAATGCCCGAGATCGCCGAAGAGCGCGGCTACCTCAACCACATCCGTCACCAGGTAAAGCCGGGCATGACCGGGCCATATCAAACCTCGGACCTTCGCCTCAACGGCGATCTTCGCGATGGCCTCCACCTCGACGCCGAGTACGTGTTCAACGTGTCGTTGCGTAACGACGTGCACTACCTGCTTCGGACCGTCAAGGTACTGCTCACCCGAGCATCCGGCTCCTAACCCAACCACCCCAACCCCGACGCCTCGCCAGAAAATCTGTGGTGTGTGGGCGGGAAGGGTCCCGCTGAGGGACCACAGAGTTTAAGAAGACTCGGCAAACAGTAGAGGTCATGGGTTCACTCCGGCATCATGGAACTATGCCCATGCGTCAGGACTGCAAATATTTCGAGAGTCGCACCTATCCAACCGGCGACACCGTACGCAAATGCGACCTCGACCTGGCCCCTGAAGCGCCGTGGCGCTGCCCCGTCGACTGCCCCAAATACGAGCGCCGCCTCGCCGACGTTGCATGGAATCACGGAACCCTCGTCACCCCCGCAACTCCAGAAGAACCGCCCGGACTCGGACAAGACGACAGCATCGCTGCGCTTCTCGACTCCGCCGAAGACATCGTCAATGCAGCCGGCCCCGAGATCAAAGCCCAAGTCGAAGCCGAACGCCTCGCCGAAGCCAACAAAGCAAAAGGTATTCGCCGATTCCTGCGTCGCAAGAAAGATCGGTAGCCGAAGCGACTGATTCGTCACTCGACCGGCTAGCAGGCACCCACGGCCGATAGCCTTGGCAATCATGAGCAATGCCTCCACCTTCGCCCCCTGGCTCGAAAAATATCGCGCTGCGGCAGCCGGTCAGTTCTCTGACGCCGAAGCCCCCTCGAACACCGACGAGGTTTGGCGATACAGCCGCATCAACACAATCGATCTCCACCGGTACAGCCCGGTCCCGGCCGGAACGAGCACCGTCGACGCCATGCCCATCGAGGGCGCGGCAGCAACCGTCATCATTCGCGACGGTCACATCAGCTCGATCGACCGCACCGACGGTCTCGGCAAGGTCACCATCTCGACCATCAGCGAACACCCCAATGGAGATGCCCTCCTCAACTCGCTGCGCGGCGACGCAACCGACGCCATTGCCCACCTCCACGACGCAAACGTCGGCGATGTCATCGTGATCGACGTTCCACGCGGCGTGCACCTCCCAGCACCGATCGTCATCGACACCTACTCAAACGTCGACGGCGGGCTCACGTGCCCGCACACCATTGTTCGCGCAGCAAACGGCTCGTCGGTCAACGTATTTGAACGCCGCCGCTCCGGTGACGCCGACCAAATGGTCATCCCCGTCGTCGAGCTCGAGGCGGCACCCGATGCTCGCATTGGCTACCTCGTGGCCCAACAGCTCGGCGCAAACACGAACTCGTTCGAGCACCACGCAGCCAACGTTGGTCAGCAGGCCAACGTCACCTCCGGAGTTGCAGCCTTCGGCGGCGCCTACGCCCGCACCCGAGCCGACATTCGAATGATTGGTCGCGGCGCCAACGGCGACCTGCTATCGGCCTACTTCGGCGACGGCGACCAAATGCTCGACTTCCGCACCTTCCAAGAACACGATGCACCCGACACCACCTCACGGCTGCTCTTCAAAGGTGCCGTCACCGGACGAGCCCAGTCCGTCTACTCCGGGCTCATCACCGTCTCCGAAGACGCCCCCGGAACCAACGCCTTCCAAACCAACCGAAACCTCAAGCTCTCCAAGGACGCTTGGGCCTACTCGGTGCCCAACCTCGAGATCGAACAGAACGACGTTGCCTGTAGCCACGCCTCAACCGTGGGTGAAATCGACGAAGATCAACGCTTCTACCTCGAATCCCGCGGCGTGCCGACCACCGCAGCCGAACAGCTCCTCGTTTCCGGGTTCTTTGCCGAGGTCATCGAGATGTTCCCGATCGATGCAGTCAAAATCGAACTCCAAGAGGACATCGACGCAGCGCTCGCCGCCGACCGTGCTGCCCAAGACGCCGAACTCGTCAGCGGAGGAGTGAAATGAGCAATCCACCAACGGTGAAACTCTGCGACGTCGACTCGCTCGACAACGAGTCCATCACCACCACCGAAATCGACGGCAGGCTCATTGCCTACGCCCGCATCGGCGACGAATGGTTCGCCATCGACGACACGTGCAGCCACGCCAACGTGTCACTCGCAGACGGCTACCTCGAAGGCGAAGACAAAACGATCGAATGCCCACTGCACGGGTCGCTCTTCTCCCTCGAAACCGGAGAAGCACTCACCCTGCCAGCAATCAAGCCCGTGGTCAGCCACACCGTCAGCGTTACCAACGGCGAAGTCTTCGTCACCATCACAGGAGACACCAAGTGAGCGAACTCGTCATCACCGACCTGCACGCAACCGTCGGCACCAAAGAGATCCTCAAAGGGGTATCCCTCACAGTTCGCAGTGGTGAAGTCCACGCGGTCATGGGCCCCAACGGTTCGGGCAAATCCACACTCAGCCACGTCATTACCGGCAAGCCCGGCTACACCGTCACCGGCGGTTCAGTCACACTCGACGGCGTCTCACTGCTCGAACTTCCCGCCTGGGAACGGGCCAAGGCCGGCCTCTTTCTCGCCATGCAGTACCCAACCGAGGTGCCGGGCGTGTCGCTCGAAGCGATGCTCAAATCCTCGGCTGTCGCAGCTGGCCGCGACTTTGCTGCCGTGCGAGCTCGCATTGCCGAAGAAGCCGAAGCCATTGGGTTCGATCCTGCGCTCATCCAACGTCCGCTCAACGTCGACCTGTCTGGCGGCGAAAAGAAGCGCAACGAAACCGTCCAACTCGGTGTCCTCAACCCAAAGATTGCAATCCTCGACGAGATCGACTCGGGCCTCGACGTCGACGCCATGCGTGCAGTCACCCGACGAGTCGAAGCGGCCACCAACGGTGAAGACCAACTCGGCGTACTCGCAATCACCCACTACAAGCGCCTCTTTGAAGAGCTCGAACCCGACCACGTGCACGTGTTCGCAGCTGGCATCATTCAGGCGAGTGGGGGAGCCGAACTCGCCGACGAACTCGAACGCACCGGGTATGGCGATTACGTCGACCTCGTCGAAGTCGACGACACGCCCGAAGCGTTCCACAACCCGTTCGGCGAAACAACCTTCGCCGACTCGCTGAACCTACACGAAGGCTAACGCACTGCGTCCGTCGCTAAGGCGACGTTGCAGACTGCGCCCTTTTCTCACCGCTCCACTACAAGACAACGCTCCACCACGATCAACCGTGGAATCGAACCCTGTAGTTGACCTCAGGAACCGTTGACTCGACGCTCGGTCGCTGCACCGAGAACTCCGGAGCCAACAACAGGACCCGGTTCGCCGAGAAGTCGGCCAATGCACGAGAACTGACTCGGTGAGACCACCAGCAATCCTTCGGCGGTGAGCTGAGGGGGCTGGGCCACGCCTCCGCTTAAGTCCGTTGTCCAACTTCGTTGCGTGCCGAGCACCAACGACACGTTGCCCTCGTCGCCAGTTGGATTATCGCTGCTGCCATACAGCGCAACGAACGCACCCAGATCGAATTCTGCGCCATCGAACTTTTGCTCTGAAGGCGTCTCCCACTGCACTGCACCGGTCACCGAGTTCACGAGACGGATACGGAAGAAACCCGGAGCGGCCGGATGGGGATCAGAGATGATGAGCTGTCCTGGCGTAGCGCCGACCACGCCGTCAAAGACCTGTGTGGTCGAGCTCAGTCTCCAGAGCTCTTGGCCAGTCGCAGCATCGAGGCCAATGAACACGAACGGTTCGCCCGGCGGCTGTTCAGCGCTCGCCGTCGAGGTGACGAGCTGACCTGTTCCGACGAACGCCGGCGTACCAACGTTGGTTGCGCTCCAGAGCTCTTCGCCGGTCGCCCGATCCAGCGCCGTAACCCCACCGCCAGCAGCAACATTGGGTGAAACCTCATAGAAGATGGCCGTTGGAGTGGCCCACACCTCGCCGGCCCCTAGGCGATCAGCAGTGTCAATATCCCACAGGCGACCACGGGCATCGACATCGATCGCGACGATGCGAGTCCGGGCAGCGACCGCAATCGTGTTCTCGGCAAACGACAACGTATCGCCGCGCTGCACATCATCGAGCGTCCACAGCACTCGGCCCGTTTGGTAATCGATTGCCTTCACCCCAACGCTGTCCAGCGCATAGGCAACGTCGTTGGTCAGGATCACGTTGTCGAAATCGAACTGTGAATCGTTCACCCAAAGGTCTTCGCCGGTGGCCA
>CALKGG010000051.1 GCA_938084885.1 uncultured Acidimicrobiales bacterium | reverse complement strand
TGGGCGATCTACGTGCATCCCGACCACGGACGGTCCGGTGCGGGAACCGTCCTGATGGAACACGCCAGAGAGCACTTCCTCGAACTGGGAGCGACGACCGCCTACCTGTGGGTTTTTCTGGACAACACGATCGGCCGTTCGTTCTATGAGAAGCACGGCTGGTTGGTGGTTCCCGAAAGCCAGGAAGTGCCCCATTATGTGGAGATTGGTGGCAAGAGGCTCGCCGAGGTGCGCTACTGGGTGGATCTCACGAGTTCTCGTGAGCCGAACTAGTCGGTGACGATGTCCTGAGGCGATTGTTTCGGAACAGGAAGCACGAACAGTTCGAGGCGGCCACAACGATCACACCGGTACGCGTGCACGTCAGAACGCTCCTTCCCGAAGAGCTTTGCTCCACCCATGAGTCCCTTTTGAAGCGACCCTTGAATCCATCGGAGCGATCCGCTGGATTGGCCTTGATCCTCAAGAAAGCCGGGACTCAACTGGCCATTGCAGTGCGGGCATCGACGATCCATGCACGCCGAGTGTAGTTGGGCGACACTGGACGACGTGAAGATTCGGTCCTGGTTCGTTTCATTGCTCTTGCTGCTCGCAATGATCGCGTCGGGTTGCTCGCTCATCGGCAGTGATAGCGACGTCGTTGGCTTTCCCGACATCGATTTCGGGGTCGATGCCCACGTGTATCTCGAGACACCGCAGCGGGCCCTGCATCTTCATCTCTTCTTTCCCGACGGTCACGAACCGACCCAAGCAGCTGAGCAAGACTCGCTTGCCCCAGCGGTGTTGTTCTTCCATGGAGGCGGCTTTGCAAACACCCGAGTTGAACAGTTCGAGCATCAAGCGCGTGCTCTGGCCGAGCGCGGGATGGTCGGGGTGATCGTTGAGTATCGCGTCACCTCCGAAGGAACCACCCGGGCCAATGCGGTCTCCGATGGCCGTCGGGCGCTTGAGCAAATTCGTGCGAGCGCCGGGGACTTCGGCATCGACCCGGCTCGGGTCGCGATGGCAGGAGCGTCAGCTGGAGGAGCGCTCGCTGTCGAAGCATCTGCGGGTGCGGACGCTCTGGTGTTATTCAACCCAGCCGTGAATGCCGGTGTAGGCGGGTTCGCCGGAACGGCTCCCACGATCGTCTTTCACAGTCGCGAAGACACGATCGTCGCCTTCGAATCGGCCGAAGGCTTCTGCGACGCCGCAATCGATTGTGAACTCGTGGCCTTCGATGAAGGCGACCACGGGTTCTTCAACGAGGAACCAGCGCTCACCGAAACCGTCGACGGGATGCTCGACTTCCTCGACCGCCGCTTGTAACTCGTACAAACTGTGCCACTCTGGGTGGTATGGCGCGGCGTGTAGGCATATTGCTGACTCTTTGTTTGGCGACGGCCGCGTGCTCTGGGGGCTTCTTTCAAGACTTCGCCGAGCGAGGGGAGTGGGACGCCGATCGCCTCGATCAGATCGTTGTGCGACAGGAGGTCGACACCGATCCCTGGTTCTTCGGCGTTAGACCAGTGCCTCTAGAGGCTCTTGCTGCACAGTCCAACGGCAACCCCGAGTCGCCGTGCGGGGCCGAAGACTTCGACGCAGCGCTCTTCGAGACCACCGAACCGTTGTCGGTCTTCGCGGACGGTGCGTTCCGAGCGACGGATGCATTCGGGGGGCGTGCCAACCTCACATGGCATGCCAACCAACACGTGATCGTGATGGATTCGGGAAAGCAGGCGTGGGAAGCCGCCGAAGCGCTCAGCGAGTTGATGGAGTGCAGTTTCGAAGAAGGCGCCGAAGCCTTCGAGCCAGATCCAGAGCTGGTCGACGCGCTCTCGGAGTGGTACCAAATCGACCGTAAAGAGATCGAGGTCGACGGCGCCTCTCGAGCGTTCGTAGTCGACTATGCCCATGCGGACCACAACCGCGTTCGTTACGCCGTGGCGGCCATCGACGAAGTTCTCGTGATCGTGACCAACTTTCACCTGAACAGTTTCCCGAGGGATCATCGCCGGACCTTGGCGTACGAAACAGCGGCCGGTCGCTACCCAGATCTCTTGGCACTGAGCGAGTCCACCGGTACCGAGATCGTTCCAGAGATAGAGATGGGTCCGTCCGACATTGGTGAAGTGACCCCCGACGTGGAGTTGTTCTTCGAGATAGCGGTCCGCAACTTCCGGAACAGTTCCTGACCTCGGGCGACCACGGTTTCTTCAACGACGAACCCGCGTTCACCGAAACGGCCGAGGCAATGATCGATTTCCTCAACGGAACGTGTTAGGTCAACACGTTCAACACGATCAGCTCTACAGACACTCCGGGATTCCGCCGATGCACTGGATATGGCGCGAATCGTTGGCATCTTTCTTGTCTTAAGCCTTGCCGCCGCTGGGTGTGCTGACAATCGATCGAATGAAACCACGGTGATTGCGGGCGACTCGACCGCGGATGAACAAACGGAGACGACGTCGACCACGATCACGACTTCCCCGATGCCTTCGACTTCCTCCACGTCGAGCACCCCTACGTCGAGCACCCCTACGTTGAGTTCCTCCACGACGACGGCCACCGCGACGGAGGTGCCCGACAGCCTCGTTTTTCGCGAAGACGATGTCGAATGGACCGAAGCGCGCCTCCTGGCTGCGACGGTGAGTCCAGCTGACGTTGCGAACGAGCGATGGGTCTTCGAAGAGCCCGAACTATCGAGCGAGACTGTTTCTGACTTTCTCGTTGAGCTGGATGACTCATGCGCAGCGGAGCATTTCGACGCCGAACTGTTCGGCGGACAGAGTTCTCTTTCGGCCACGGTTGACAGCGGATACGCCACCAACATTCCTTGGGTCGGAACACAAACCATCGCAGTCATGGGTTCCGAACAACGAGCGTCGGCTGCTGTCAGCACCTTAGGCACGTGGGTCGGTTGTGCCTTTGACGCTTGGGGGAGTAGTTACGAGCCAGACCCGGACGACGAGAACCCTCTTTCGGACTGGTATCAGGTCGACGTCATCGAACACGACATCGACGGCGCTAGTGGTGCAATCGTCATTGACTTCGCATCGATCTCGACTGGTCGGTTTCGATTCGGTCTCGCCGCAATTGGCGAGCTGTTAGTGGCGGTCGTGCTGGTCGCGCCCGGCTTTTCGGCCACGGTCGTGTTGTACGAGGCAGGACTTGGCCAGCACCCGGACTTGGTCGCACAAAGTGGCCTCGATGATGAGGGCGTCGAACAGTTTCGTCGCGAGACCGAAGCATATGGGTTTGATGGCATCGACGACGTTGCTCCCAACATGGAAGATTTCTTCGAGGCAGCAGTGATTAGTATTCGAGCCGAGTCCTAGATTCTCCTTGGGCATCCTCAGCCGCCATCTCTAAGGTCGGGTTGAAACTGTCGCGTTCTTTGTTTCGCCATTGCTTCGATAGGGTGCGGGCGTGACCGACCTGTTCGCTGCCGCAGCTGAAGAAGCGCAATCCAAGCGCGCTCCGCTCGCCGACCGGCTTCGTCCGATTCGCCTCGACGACATCGTTGGCCAAGACCACCTATTGGGCAAAGGCCGGCCACTTCGTGGCCTGATCGAATCCGACACGCTCGGCTCGATCATCTTGTGGGGGCCACCGGGCACCGGAAAGACCACACTCGCAAAGGTCATCGCCCGCACCACTAGCCGCAGCTTCGAATCACTCTCTGCGGTGAGCGCATCGGTCAAAGACGTGCGTGAGGTACTCGGGCGGGCCCAAGACCGCCTCGGCCAGCACGGTCAGGGAACGATCCTGTTCCTTGACGAAGTCCACCGGTTCAACAAGAGCCAGCAGGACGCGCTGCTGCCGGGCGTCGAGAGCGGCCTTATCAGCCTCATCGGTGCTACGACCGAGAACCCCAGCTTCGAAGTCAACGCGGCACTCCGAAGCCGATCCACACTCTTCCGGCTGAACATGCTCGACGAAGCCTCGCTCAAAGCACTCGTGGCACGAGGCCTCGAAGCCGAGGGAACCACCGCCTCCGACGAGGCAATCCAACTCCTGGTCGATCGCAGTGCCGGCGACGGCCGCCAAGCCCTCACCGCGCTCGGCGTCGCCGCCGCAATCGCCAAGCCAGACGACATCGCTACCGAACACGTCGAAGCGGCGCTTGGCACGAAGGCCATTCGTTACGGCGTCGACGATCACTACGACGTCATCAGCGCATTCATCAAGAGCATCCGAGGCAGCGACCCCGATGCCGGCCTCTACTGGCTCTACCGCATGCTCGACGCCGGCGAATCTGCTCGCTTCATCGCCCGGCGCCTCGTCATCCTCGCGTCCGAAGACGTGGGCATGGCCGACCCAATGAGCCTCGTCATCGCCAACGCCGCGGCGGCAGCGGTCGAATTTGTTGGCCTGCCTGAGGCCGAATTCAATCTGACCCAGGCCGTCGTGCACCTCGCCACGGCGCCGAAGTCGAACTCGCTCACCACCGCACGCGCCCTCGCCAAGGCCGCAGCGCGAAGCGCCGGAACCGGGGAGGTCCCAATGCACCTTCGAGACGCGCACTACAAGGCCGCCTCGGACCTTGGTCATGGCGTTGGCTACCGCCTGCCGCACAAGGATCCAATGGGATGGATCGACACAGAACATCGACCTCCAGAAGTTGCTGATCAGATCTACTACACTCCTTGCGAACACGGTGCTGAGCCCGCCCGTTGGCAGCGGTGGAGCGCCGAGCGGTCGGGGAAGCAGCGGTCGGAGAAAAGGTCCGATCAAGAGACGGGAAACGAGTAGGGTGACACATCATGCCTAAGCGACTCTTTTGGATGACGACCGGCTATGCAGCGGGCGCTGCGTCGAGCTGGGCTGTGCAACGCAAGGTCAAGCGCGAGGTCGAAAAGGTCCTTCCCGAGGCCGTCCGCGCCGAAGTCGCTAACCGGGTGACCGCAGTCGGTGACCGGGCCCTCGAACGGACCATTAACTCACCCGTCACCCAAACAGCGAACAAGGCCGTCCAGAAGGTGCGTCCCGACATCGACCTCACCGACAAGGCTCAAGCCCGATTGCAGGCACGCCACGCTCCGGAACTCACACTCGTCGAAGACGACCAACCCGCCGCTGGTATGGCTCGGCTGCGCGAACGGGCTCGCCGCCTCAAGAGCAGCTAGCTCGCTAACTCAGGCGAGTCAGCCCTCGGGCTACCGAGCGGAGAAGCCAGGCCGTCGCGAAGATGACCAGGATGAGCCCCGGAGCGATTGACGCGTCCTCTCCGGCTCCGAACGCATAGATGAACAGCGGTGCGAGTGCGGCAATGAGATACCCGCCGCCGCTTTGGGTGAGGCCGCGGCCGACGGTGCGTTGCATCTCGTTCCATCGCTGTGGGTCGGTGTTGGCCCGATTGTGTCCTCCCATTGCGAAGTCGATCTCGTTCGACCGGCCGCGGCGGCCGCTCCAGATCATCCCAACGCCCGCGGAGCCAATGACTACGGCGAATATCACCAAACCGAGCACATCTCCCATGCATAGAACGTAACCGAGGACCGGCGGTTCCTATTCGATTGGAGATAGCCCGCCAAGAAGAATCGTCGGCAATAGACTTCGTCGAATGGATGCCAAGCAGGTCCGACGTACATTCACCGAGTTCTTTACCGAGCGTGGTCACGAGGCGGTGCCATCGGCGAGCATCATCCCTCACGACGACACGCTGTTGTTCACCAACTCGGGGATGGTGCCGTTTAAGCCATTCTTCCAAGGGACCGAGAAGGCGCCGTACAACCGCGCC